>PUKV01000145.1 GCA_003550645.1 Syntrophomonadaceae bacterium
GCCGACTTGTGCCGCTGCTTAAACAGTAAAGCGGCGGAGCGATAAAGCTCTCTTTTCGACCGGCGGCCGAGCAGCCGGTATATTTCAGGGAGGGCGGTATCATTGAGGGCGATTCGCTGCAGGTATTCCCCTTCGCTGAAACGCTGCCAGTCCAGCTTAACCAGCCCGCCTTGCTCCAACTGCTTCATCTCGGTATTAAAAGTGAGGCGAAAAGTAGCATCGCTGGGGTGATGGTAGTCCGGAAAGCGGGCGGCATCAACTTTAAGCAGGGTGCGCCGCGGATTTTTCTGATCGGAGCCATAATCGCTGCGCTTTTCATAACGGTCGAGCAGGGTATTTAAAACTTCTGCCTGGATTCCACTTAACTGCACCTTAAAAAATCCCCTTCTAAAAAATAAGAGCTCTTTTGCGCCTCCTCAGGCCCGCTTTTCTAAGCCACCTGCCGAAGCCGCCTCTTTAAGGCCTAAGACCCGGATACTTCCTGTTCTTCCCCGGCCACACTGGCCGTCAACTCCTTGCGGCTGACCCGCTCGATAAAGCTGGTAAAATTCTCCTTCATAACCACCAGGTTGGTATGCATGTAAGGGACGATCAGCTGAATCCTCCCTGTGGGGGCAACGATGAGGGCCTGGAAGCCCAGCTTTTGCATAAAGCGGATCGCTTCTTCGATGCGGTCGGCATCCATGCGATTAAAGGCTTCATCGAAGACAACCAGGCGCAGGGTATCGCCATCGGGTTTGCGGTAGAGCTGGTAGGCCTGGTAAAAGGAAGCTAAAATGGCGACATAGAAGGGAACCTGGGTTTCACCGCCCGATTTATCGCGCGCTACCCGGGAAAAACTGCTTTTGTTACCCATATCGTCGGTGATGATGATATCAAAATCAAGATAGTTCCTGTAATCAGTCAGTTCGTGCACCGTATCGATCAGTTCATGATCGCGGTTGGTTATTTCTTTGAACAGATCGTTGATGGCCTCACCGTGTTTTTCAAGAAAGGCCGAGCGGAAAATAGAACCCTCGTATATCCCGGAATCGGTAATCATCCTGTAGTAATGCCTGGTTTCCGCCCTGGCGGTCAGGCTGAAGAAATATTCTTCATTGCCGAAGCGCATACCTTTCAGGGCCCGGTTTAGTTCGTTTATTTCCTGCCTGGCCCGTTCAATATATTCGCCCAGCCTGGCCACAAAATGTTCCTGGAAGCTCTGCCGGGCTTTTTCCAGCGCTTCCCGGGCCTGCTCTTCATACTGGTGCAGGTGGCTGTCGACCAGCAACTCTAAGCGCCTCCGGAAAGCGTCGTTGTTGTCGCTTTCCGGATCGCCCGGAAAACTGTAACGGTTGGTATACTCACTGCGCTCCTTGACCAGGCCTTCCCTCTGCTTGCCGATTCTGGTATTGATCCCTTCCCGGCTGCTGCTGTAGTTGGTGTAAAGGGCCCGGGCAGGGCGGGCTTTGACTTCTTTGTCCCACTTGTGCCGGCAGCGATCTTCCAGCTCCGGGTCAAGGGTGGAAGTAAAAGTTTCCAGCTCAGCTTTTAGGTTTTTACTATCAGTTTCCAGCTGCAAGAGCTGTTCTTTCAGTGCTGCCAGCTCTGCTTCCAGGCTGCCTTCCTGCTTGCTCAGTTTTTGCAGTTCGCCATCCAGGGCTTCAAGTGCTGCATTTTTTTCTGTATGCTCTTTCTTTAAACGATCGTATTCACTAAAATCAAGGGACATGATTTTGGACTGAACTGCCTCCAGCTCTTTAGCCACCCCTTCTTTTTCTCCCAGGACCCGGACTTCTTCCTGCCAGTGGTTGTAGCGGTCGCTTTTGTCGCTGCTGAAAGCGCTGATTTGTTTTACCTGCTCTAATTTGCTGTCGATCTCTTGCTGTTCTTTTTTGATTAGCGCCAGGCGGTCCCGGTTGCGGGCCAGCTGGGTCCTGATTGCTTCCCGCCCTATAAAAGGAGTTTCATAACGGCTTTTGGGAATCTGGCGGGCGCTGTGGTTCTGGTAGAGCATGACGGTTGCGGTAATGGCCCGCCGGTGCTGTTTTAATTCCTTTTCGCTGCTGCACTTTATCACCGCTCCAAGCAGCCAGTCTGCGTAAGCTTTGATATAATCCACCGGGGCGGTAATTTCTTCGGCCAGGCTGCCTTCCCGGGCCGCCCTGGCTTCTTTCAGCAACCGGGCGGTGTTAACCAGGCCGACTCTTTCAATTTGCAGGCTGAACTTGTGGCGTTCATATAAGCTTAAAGCCTGGTCGAAATAGTCTGGTGGGACCAGCAGGTCAAATTTCTGGGTATGCAGGTACCCTTCTATGGCATTGCGCCAGGTTTCATCTTTTAAATCAATGGCCTCGCAAAAGACATCAACCGGTGCCTTTTCCCCGCCAGGGGTAAGGAGGTGTTCTTCCAAAACTGCCTTTAATTTCATCGTGGGCGATTCGGGTCCTAAAACCCGGTTTTGCTCCAGGTTGCTGATTACGTTCCGCAGGTGCTTTTCTTCTTCGCGCAGCGCCAGGCTTTGTTCCTGCAGGCGCTCTTTTTGCAGGTTTAACCAGTTTATTGCATCCGACCAGGCGGAAGCAGCTGTACCCGGATCTTCCGGGAAGGCTTTTACTACCGCTTTTGCTTCCGCAGCCTTAAGCCAGCCGTCCTGTGCCGGCTGCAAGGACCGGACCAGCTCAGGTGGCGCCATGATCTTCTCCAGCACCGCTTGCAGAATGGCAAACTCTTTTTGTTCGTTTAAAAGCAGCTGTCTTAAATTCTTTTCCTTTTGTTCCAAACCGTACAGTTTCTCCCGCAGCTGTTCAATTTCGCGCTTTAACTCTTCTTCTCTGCGCCGGGCCTCATTTGCCTGCATCGCTTCTTCCAGGCGGCGCAGGGTTTCCTTTAAACCTTCTTTCTGCTTGCGTTTTTCCTCAATTTCTGCTTCCAAAGCGGCCCTTTTGGTAGTGACTTCCGCCTGTTGCTGTTCTTTTAAGCCCACCTCTTCCAGCTTTACCTCATAAGAAGCCCGGTGGACCATGTAGTCGTTGCTTTTCAAAGTTTCCTGCAGCTTTTCAATTTCCCGGTAGCGGGATTCAATCTTTTCCAGTGCATCTATTTCCGCCCTGGTAGTGTCAATCAATTCCTGCACCTGGCGGACCTTCTCGAAGGATTCCTGCATGCTTTCCACATCTAAGGTTTGCTCTTCTAAGATATAGTCGTAGACGAAGCTGCGCAGGTTGGTCAGCGGGGAAAAGGAGATCCCCTTGGTGAAAAGGGAAAAGAAAGATTCCTTGGCCCCTCCAAACAGCTGGCGCAGATCATGGATATAGCGGTTAATATCGCCTCGGTACTGCTGGTGCTTTATTTCACGGGCTTTCAGGTAACTGAAAAATTCGCTGCGGCTGCGCAGTTCGCCGGGCCCCTTAAAGAACAGGTTATCATGCAGGGGTTCCTCGTCGATGCGGAAGAAAACATGCTCTTCTTCACCGGAGGTGTGGTAATAGTCAAAGGCCACCCCGATCAGGTACGGTGTGTTGGTTTTAGTGTGGGTAAGCTCTAAGGCGATATAGCTGGAGAAATCTTCATTGCGCAGGTAATTGGCTTTGCCTTCAACGCCGGTTTTGCCGCGCAGGTAGGTCCGGATATCGCGGGTGGTGCGGTCTTCCATGGCTGAAGAATTAAAGCGCACCTTTTTTAAGTTGGCCACGATTACCACCTGCAGCGCATCGATCAGGGTCGATTTGCCGGCGCCGTTATCACCGGTGATCAGGGTGTCGCCATCTAAAGGGATGGTCTCATTGGTAAAAAAGTGCCAGTTAATCAACTTGATTTTACTTAAACGACGCATGATCTAATCCTCACCCTCTGCCCGGCTGTCAGTATCACTTGCGAGAAAGTCATCCTCACCCGTATTAAAAACTTCATTAATCCCCTCACCACTGGTTTCTTCCGGTTCAGCCTGTTCCCGCAGCCATTCGGTTAGCGCCTCTAAGTCTCCCGGGTTGATCACTAACAGCAGGGTTGGGTAAAGCTGGTATAAAGCTTCCGGATCCCGCCAGTGCCCCTTTTTTAAATCCAGCAAAGCAAAGGAACTGAACCGTTTCAAAATACGGTGAGTAACCTCCTTTGAGGGAAGGCGGTTTTTAATCTGCAGGGCCAGGTATTTTTCCTGGATTTCCCACCCGTTGGCCAGGACCTGCTGGGTCAGGCGCAGGTCGCGCCGCTTTTCATCGTAAAGCAGCCTTAAAATCAGCAGAAAAATGGTTTCCTGGAGGTTAAAACTATAGCGGTTTCTTTCATCCATGTTATATAGCTGGATGACCATGTACTGCTTTTGCAAATACAGGCTCCAGCGGGCCATTTCCAGGTAGCGGGTAAAAAGCTCCAGGTTTTTCTCCACGAAACGGTAATGGCGGCGGTCTTCTTCCCGCTCGTAAACCAGGTAGGTTTTGGCCAGCAGCAAATTTAGCGTTTCGCTGAACTGCTGTTTCTCGCGGTCACTTAGCTGTTCAAAAAGGCTCTCAAAACCGCTCATTTAGCCTGCTCCTTTCGCTCCAGGATCAAGGCGGGCAGCTCGATTTTACCGCCGGCCAGCTGCACCGTTTTACTGCGCGGGCCCTTTAACTTAAACTTGGCCCGCCGGGAACGGCTGTAGAGCAGGATATAGATCAGTTTGACCCACTGTTCCCGGGTTTTAAGCGGGCTGGCGCTAAGCGGTAGAGAGTGCCTGTTCTTTAACAGCTCTCCTGTAACATAGCGGTTGATTTCATCTATCGTAATCTCCTGGCCCACCCGTTCTTTAAAGCGCTTTAGCTTGCCGGCCCGGATGTCCCGGTCGATTTCATTTAACCTGATCGGCTGCGGGTCGTGCTGCTTACTGCTCCGGGCGGGCATTTTCACGCTAAGTTCATCTACCGCCTGCTGGCGAAACAGGCGCAGGCTGCGTTCTATTTCGAAGGGCAGCTCTTCCTGTTCCCCTTCTTCCCGGGCCCGCCGGGCCAGGTGCCGCAAAAGGGTTACCAGCTGCTGTTCAATTCCGCGGCCCTGCTGCATCTGGAAGCGCAGCTTTTCAACGGCTGAGCGGGCATACTGTGAATTACGGCGGTCTATTTCTGCCAAAATGTCGTCCATCCCGGTAAAAGACTCTTCAATATTTTCCAGCCAAAAGTAGATCATGTTTTCCGCTTCCCCGCGGTTTTCGGCCTGTTTCTCTGCCACCATTCGCTCCGCCTGGCTGATAATTTCCGGGCGGTTTGCCTGCCAGTCTTTAACCCGGCCTAAAATCCCGGTTCTGTACTTGGAGATATGTTCAGAAGTTTTCAGGCGATAATACTGTTCGCCTAAGATCTTGGTCTGGTATTCATCAAAAATCTGGCTGATAATATCGCGCGGTTTCTCCATTTCCAGCAATTTTTCCGTATACTTCTTGATGCTGTGGTTCAGGCTGGTCAGGCCTTTAATTAATTCCGCCGTTGATTCATGGGCCTGCTGCAGGGCGATATAGGTGAGGCTGTCTTCCCCGGTCAGGTTCTGATAGACGCTTAAGACCCTGCCCCTGAATTCCATGCGGTAGCCGGTGCGAATCTTATCCAATGTTTCTAAAAGATAGAGGCTGTAATCGGGCAGGGTAATATGCAGGGAATAATCGTGGTGCTGTTCCTGGATAACCCACTTTGCATCGATAAACTTGCGCAGAAAATGAGCGGCCCTTTCCCGGGCATCCTGTGGCAGGGAAGGGGCCTGGTCCTGATCGTTATGATCGGTTTCCAGTCCGGTCCATTCACCGCTAAGCCACTCTTCGGCCGGATCTGCAGTTTCTAAGTATTCGCAGAACAAATCGATTATTGTTTCCCGGGGGATGGTATAAATGGTGCGCTGGTACTGGTCATACATTAAAAACAGCAGGTCTGCATGCCGCCCTTTTAGCGGTCCGGCCAGGAGCGAAAAGAGGTTCTCGGGAATATGCTGAAAAATATTGCCGCCCGGGTTATCATTGCGCATAAAAAGTATGAACCCATCCCTTTAAAGTTGCTGGCAGTAACCGCCACAGTGCCCTGATTATAGCACGGCACAGGCGAAGACTCAAACTTGTGACAATTTAACCTGCCTCATTATTCTTTTATGTTCTTTTAACATTGCTTAACGTCTCTTTCGGCGTTGCGATGATTTTTATATCACCAGCAAATTCTTCTGCTGCCGCCGGGCAGTAGCCGTCCCTTTTGTTGAGCCGCTCATAAAGGTTGTCTTGACCGAAACTTTGGTTTTCGGTAATCACACGGGCGGGTAGAAGGTCCCTGTACTCTGTCCACAGTTTTTGCCAGGCCTCCGGCACTGCCGGGGGATAACCGCTTTTTAGATCGCATTCCGCCCTGGCGCTTTGCCGGCTCATAGTTTTGTCAGGAAAAGGAATAATAAACAGTTGATGAAGGATATTTAGTTTTACTCCAGAAGGTGATTATTATAAGGAACCTATAATTTTTAACCGGGGAGTGAAAAAAATGAGAAGGGCATTAGCATCTTTTAGCATTGTTTTATTGGTGGCCCTGTTATTGTTAGCAGGTTGCGGCGCTCCCGATGAAACTGAGGAAGTGGAAGAAGAGCCTGCTGAAGAAGAAGAAGAGGAAGAAATAACCGAAGAAGACGAAGAAGTAGCCGAAGATGAAGACGCTGTCTATTTTGAATCTGATGAGTACGTTTTACCGGAAACTTTCGCAGAATTTATCGCCACATTTCAAGAGATCCAGTACACAGGTGGACACGTAGACGGCCAAAAAACTACTGTCAACTATTCCCACCTTGGTGTGGAAGAAGTTGGCGGTGTAGAAACAGACAAAGTAGAAATTGGTGTAGAAGGAGAAGGATTCGCTACATTATGGGTCGACAGCGAAGGAAACTTTCATAAAGTAATAATTGAAGGGGAAGAGCTGCCCGCAGCGATGGCGGAACAATTTGCTGAACCGCTCCTGAACGCTGCAATGGCACCTTTCCAGCATGCGAGTAATTTTGACATAGAAGATATCTTTGGAGAACCTATCCCGGGTTACGACCAAAACGTGATTGAAACTGGAACTGAAACATACGGAGATTTATCAGCTACAGTCTACACCGTTGAATTCAGTGTAGGCCCTCCCGCTGTTGAAGAAGATTTGTCCGCAGAAGCGACCGCAGAACTTGCAGATTTCGGAGACTTTCAGGTAATAACCTACTGGGAGACCACAAAAATGTATGGAGTCCGAGATGATAAAGGCATATTTTCAATCGATGAGTTTATCCTGCGTTAATTTGCAAACTTAAAGGGGGGGCAGGGATCATCACTGTAATTTATGTGCAGGTAACTGCCCCTGCTGCCTATGAATAAGTTATTAAATCATTTTAAAAATGGATTGAAAATGATCATATCTCTTACCTTTTGACCGGTGTTTTAATCTTCACAGAAATTTTTATGGTTCTTGCTAAACAAGGATTTATCGCTAAAGAGTTTGCTTCAGATGATCTTGCCCGGATGACATGCTTCATTAACCGACTGGTCCACCTGTTTAAGCTATGATATCCAGTTTTCTAAGTTTAAGTTATCAATGCGCTGGTAGTGCTTAATATTACCGGTAACCAGAAGGTTCGATGTTTCAAGGGCAGTGGCAGCAATTAAAAGATCGGCGTCAGCCAGGGGGATGCCACTTTTTTCCAGAACAGCTTTCAGTTGACCGAACCTGGATGTGATCTTGCGGTTTGAGTGGAAGACCTTTACCGTAAGGAGAAATTGTTCTAAGACGGTTTTATTTTTCCGGGGGTTGGCCGATTTTTCAACCCCATAGTATAGTTCAGCAACTGTCATGAATGAAATGGCCACTTCGTCGGGATAGTTCCGTCTATTTTTTATAATATTGCGGTTTCCGCGAAGTAGATGGATGCAGACATCAGTATCTAAGAGTATCAATCTATAAATCCACCTTTCTGCCGGTTGTTCGATGTGTTTTTATAGCATCTGCAATCTCTTCCGCTGAACGCCTGTCTTCCCATTCCCCGGCAATTTTTTCCCACAGTTCAACCTGTGCTTCCTGAGGAAACGGATCATCTTTGTTA
>PUKV01000046.1 GCA_003550645.1 Syntrophomonadaceae bacterium
TCGATGGTTATTTCATCGTAGCCAAGTTCGCTCATCTTTTTTGCTGTAAACCTGACTGCTTCTTCTTCCTGTCCTGAGTAGCTTTTTATCCTGACCAGGTCCCTGGTAAAGTTGACCAGGTTTTTTTCAATCTTTGCCACTAATTGCATAATGGGTTTATCCATGCCCGCAGGTGCCTCCTCACGTGGTTTTTAAATCATTATCAATCATACCATGGATTGCATGGTAGATGGTAAATGAGGTCTATATAATGAAAGCTGCCAGTTGATAGTTTGGCAGCTTGTTACTGCCCTGGTAAAGGTATTTTAAAAAGAGAAGTAATGCAAATAGCTTTATTTTTAAGGTTTGTTCCGTTAAGATAGACAACAGTAGTTTCTGCTTGAAGACAGGGCATATTTTCCAGGAAGTGAAGAGATGACAGGGGATAAGCATTGGATTGTAGTAACTGTTTTTGGGATGGCTGCCATGGCTATGAGCCTGCTGCAGCCGGTCATGCCGTTGTACCTGGCTTCTATAGATATTTCCCCGGAATTAATCGGACTGATGATCTCTACTTCCATGGTGGCTATGGCCATAGGAGAGGGGTACTGGGGTTGGGTTGCAGACCGGGTAGGGGCGAGAATTCCCTTGAGTATGGGGACCCTTGTTAGTGGTTTGCTTGTCCTTTCCTTTGTTCTGACTGAAAGTGTTTTCTTTTTGTTCACTATTTTCTTTTTCTGGGGGTTGTTTCGATCAGCCATTTTTGGCCCCAGCCGCGGGATTTTGGCGGCGGGATCACCGGTAGGGAAAAAGGCGACTCGCCTGGCTATTGTTACGGCAATCCTGGCTGCTTCGCAGACCCTGGGCGCTTTTCCAAGCGGTTTTATAGCCGATGCCTGGGGTTATGATGCGGTGTTTGCGGTTTCCGCCTCGGTATCCTTTCTGGGCGCTGCTATAGTATATGGGGGTATCAAGAAAAAGGGTTCGCTAAGAAAAAGTTCACCCAAAATAGAAAAACTTAAGTTAAACAACCGGCTGAAGCCTTTATCTGTGCAGTGCCTGGTTACTGTTTTTCAGTTCCTTGCCTGGGGAATTGTGATCGCTTTCTTGCCTTTACTAATTATTGAACGGATGGATCATTCTGTTGCCCTGGTGGGAATCCTGGTTTCAGTCCGGGGGATCGTAGCCATGCTTTTCAGTGTCCCCATGGGAAAACTGGCAGACCGGTTGGGCAATAAAGCAATGATGATATTCGGCCTGCTGGTGACTGCTGCCGCCATGACCGGGTTTTCCTTCGCTGCCAGTTTGCCCTGGTTTTTGGGCATAATCTTTTTGCACGGTCTGGGCCATACTTCGTTCAGTCCTGCCGCCTTGAGCCTGTTTTCTGATTCTGCCCCCGCGGACCGCCAGGGGTCTGCGATGGGTTTTTATGGCGCAATTTGTGAAAACATCGGGATCATTGCCGGATCTGGACTGGGCGGTTTTCTCTGGGGTGCTCTGGGCTCCCAGGGTACATTCCTGGTTGGTGCCGGGGCCTCCCTGGGCGGGCTTTTTGTATTTCTATTATTCTTAAAGCGTTTTTCCGTCTGCAGTGGTGGATATTTTGAGCCGGGCAGTTGAATGCGGTGGCAGGTTATTTCAAGATAAAAATCCTGTTAATTTTAAAAAATTCTTAAAGGGAAAAATTGTTCTTTATAGAAGCTGTAGCTAGCAATAATTCAAGGAGATTTCTATGAAAATAATCGGTATGCTGGGAGGAATGAGCTGGGAATCGACCCAGAGTTACTACCGGGCTGTTAATGAAGGTGTGAGAGAGGCCCTGGGAGGGCTGCATTCGGCGAAAGTGATCCTTTACAGTGTAGATTTTGCCGAGATTGAAGAAATGCAGCACAAAGGAGACTGGGATAAAACAGCAGCGATGCTTACCGATGCTGCCTGCTCAGTGGAAAGGGCCGGGGCAGATTTTTTGATCATCTGCACCAATACCATGCATATTGTTGCGCCAAAAATCGAGGAAGCCCTCTCGATTCCGCTCCTTCATATTGCTGATGCGACCGCTGACGCTTTAAAAAATGACGGGATCAACCGGGTCGGTCTGCTGGGGACCAGGTTTACCATGGAGCAGCCTTTTTACAGGAGCCGGCTGGAAGAGAAGTTTAAGATCGAAGTTGTAGTCCCAAGTCAAAAAGAACGCAGAATTGTCCACGATATCATTTACCGGGAACTCTGCCTCGGAAAGATCCGGGAAGAATCAAAGGACAGTTTTCGTAAAATAATTACTGCCCTGGAGAAGCAGGGGGCGGAAGCGGTTATCCTGGGCTGCACGGAAATTGCTCTCCTAATAAAACAGGAAGATACCGGGGTGCCGTTATATGATACCACGGCCATTCATGCTAAAAAGGCGGTCGAAATGGCCTTGAAATAGACCTGGCTTGGTTTTAGATTCCTATGCTTCGTCGGCCCTTGCAACCGCTCTAGCGCAATGTCACCTATCTAAAATAAAACACGGTTAAGAAGTAACATTTTTTAATTAAGAGGAGGTTATGGTGATGAAGATAGTTTATGAGGGTAAAACCAAGGATGTCTTTGAACTGGAGGACGGCAAATACCTTCTAAAATTTAAAGACGATGTTACGGGTGAAGACGGTGTTTTTGATCCCGGGGCTAACAGGGTAGGCCTTTCGATCGAGGGGGCAGGTAGAGCGGGCCTGCGCCTCTCCAAAATGTTTTTTGAGCGGCTGGAAGAAAAGGGGATTCCCACCCACTATGTTGCAGCCGATCCGGAGCAGGCGACGATGACTGTTAAACCGGCTAAGGCTTTTGGTAATGGGATAGAAGTGATCTGCCGCTTTAAGGCGGTGGGGAGTTTCCTGCGCCGGTACGGTATGTATGCTGAAGAGGGCCAGCAGCTGGATGGTTTCGTTGAATTCACCCTCAAGGATGATGACCGTGGAGACCCGCCGATCACGGAGGAATGCCTCTCCACGCTCGGCCTTCTTACTGAGAAAGAGTGTGAGCATATTAAGGATTTGACCCGGGAAATTTGCGGTATTATCAAGGAAGAGCTTGATAAAAAGGGCATCGAGCTGTATGATATAAAACTTGAATTTGGCCGGCTTGAGGAAAACAGGAAGATTGCCCTGATCGATGAAATATCAGGCGGCAACATGAGGGCTTACAAGGACGGCAGGCGCCTGGAACCCCTGGAATTGGAGAATTATCTGTTGAGCAGTTAATCCTTGCCGGCAGCACCGATTGAGCTTCTGGAGCAGTCGCTGTTTGTTAACCGGCACAAATAATATTAAAAACCAGGGGAAAGGGTTCCCCTGGTTTTGGTTGGGGTGCATTTAGAGGGTGCCGGCTCTATTTCGGTAAGGTTGCATTTTTTTATGCCAGGGGTTATTAGAACAGCTCGTGCCAGTCAGGAAGTGCCGCTTCTCCAGGCTTGAGGTTATCCATCGAAAAGGTTTCGATGATTTCAGCTTTGCCTTCGACGACCATATCTTCATAAACATAACCGTGTGACCACTGGCTGCTGATGTCGATATAGCGCCTGGTAGTGCCTCCCGTGGTGCTGGCTTCCTGTTCAATATTGAAGTAATCACCCACGTAATCTTCGCCTTTGACTACCTCTTTATAACCGTCTTCGTCCAGGTCGATACCGTATGCATCTTTCCTGACTTCATCGGCAGCGCCTTCTTTGACTGTTTCATCATAAGGTCCGTGGGCCGCTTCGAAATCCTGCTTCAACCGGCCTTCTTCTCCGGGATCTGCTTCTACCTGGACGGCCCAGATCTGGTCACTTACCGCTTCTTTCTTTCCTTCATGCAGTTCGATTGCCGAGTTGACTGTAAACCCGGTTGTGAAAAGCACAGCCAAACTTATGATGGACACAACAAGTATAGGTTGTTTTTGCTTTTTCATGTCAATCAGGTCTCCTTGTTTATAAGCCTTGTTCTTGCTGTTCCAGATTCCTGGTTGCTTCTATTTCACTCTGACATTAACACAGGGGCAGGTATGATGTCAATTTAAGCAGCAGGCGAAAAGTGGTGGCTCAGGTCCCGAGCCTGTTTTAAATCGCCTGCTTTCATGTGTTTACTCAGCAGGGACATAAAAAGTAATTTGCCATCATTGGGGTTAAAATATAAAATAAAGTCAGCCGTGCAGGTTTCAATCCGGGTTGCAAGGAAGGGATGATCAGGCCTTGTCCAGGAAAAGCCACACCCTTGATTTACACCCTATCTACAACCAGGGAGACAAGATCGATGCGGCGCTGGAGCAGGCAATGAGCGATGCTGAAGAAGCGAAGGCCCGCGAATTGGAGATAATATGCGGCAAAGGAAGCGGGCAGTTGAAGAAACGGGTCCTGCGCTTTCTTGATCGCAAAGATATCCGGGCCCGGTATCACCGTCTGAAAAAGGACCCTGATAATTTTGGCCGGGTTTTTGTATATTTCAAGTGGAGGTAAAAATGTTTATGCCTGAGAAGACTATTATCACCATTGCCCCCACCGGGAATGTGCCTACACGGGAGCTCAACCCCCATACCCCCTTGACCCCGGAAGAAATTGCCCGGGATATTCATCGCTGTTACTTAGAAGGCGCTTCTGTGGCCCATATCCATGCCCGGGATGAAAGCGGCCGCCCTACCGCGGACCCGGCTGTTTTTAAAGAAATCATCGACCGAATCAGGGAGAAGTGCGATATCATTATCCAGGTTTCTACCGGGGCCAGGGGCGGCAGCCGGCAAGAGCGGGGTGGTTGTATCGGGCTTGGCCCGGAAATGGCCAGCCTGACCACCGGTTCTTCAAACTTTCCCGCCGGGGTCAATTACAATCCGCCGGATCTAATAGAGGAATTGGCCCGTAAAATGCAGGAATTCGGAGTTAAGCCGGAACTGGAGATATTTGACCTTTCTATGATCGACGGCGCCATGGCGTTATTAAAAAAAGGCCTGTTAGTGGCTCCTTTGCATTTTAACCTGGTTTTAAATGTTCCCGGCTCCCTAAAAGGCACTCCCAGGAACCTGTTTTTGCTCAAAGAGAGCCTTCCCCTGCAGTGCACCTGGACGGTTTCAGCAATCGGCAAGAGCCATAAGCAGCTGATAGCCCTGGCCCTGATCCTGGGTGGAAATGTGCGGGTGGGTATTGAAGATGTGCTCCAGCTTAAAGAAGGCCGGCCGGTTAGTAACCTTGATCTGGTTAAAAATGCCAGGAGGATGGCAGAAATGCTGGACAGGGAAATTGCCGGGCCGGATGAAGCCAGGGTGATGCTGGGCCTCCAAAGGGACGGTGAATAACCATCTACAAAGGAATATTTGATCTGACCGGGAATGTTGCGATTGTGACCGGGGGAGCAGGCGGGCTGGGCAGAGAAGTAGCCTGCGGGCTGGCGGAATTTGGAGCCGGGGTGATAATAGCCGATCAGGACCGGACGGGGTTGGCAGAAGTTAAAAACCGGCTCGATGATATGGGCTGCGAAGTGTTGGCCCTGGAGCTGGATGTTACCGACCGGGACAGTGTGGAAAGGGCTGCAGGTACAGTGGTGCAGGAGTACGGCAAGCTGGACATCCTGGTTAATGCTGCCGGGATAAACCTTCGCAAGCCGGTCATGGATCTTTCAGAAGATGAATGGGACAGAATTATTGATATCAACCTCAAAGGGACCTACCTTTGTTGTAAAATAATGGGTGCAAGGATGGTCAGGCAAAACCGGGGTAAAATAATAAACTTCGGATCGGTATCTTCGGTGCTGGGGCACCCGGAACATTCGGCCTATGCGGCCAGCAAGGGTGGAGTGCTTCTGTTTACGAAAGTCCTGGCCATGGAATGGGCCCGAAACAATATTAATGTGAACGCTATCGGCCCGGCTTATATCGAAACGGCCCTAACCCGGGACTATCTTTCCAGTGAGGGCAATTATGAAAAGATCGCTAGATCCATACCCATGGGAAGGTTGGGCTCACCTTCTGACGTGGTTGGGGCGGTTATCTACCTGTCTTCGAGTGCTTCTGATTTTGTAACGGGTTCGATCTTGATGGTAGATGGGGGCAGGACGGCCGATTAAGTTCTGACGGTGTTCATGAAACTTATCTTTATCAAGAGAACCGTGCATGGTATTACCGGGGCATTACCGGAAAGAAGAAAAGGTTTTGTAGAATTAGCAGGCGGTTTCCCATTGAGCAGGAGGGGAGCTTGTAGCTGCTGTTGATGCTTTTAAGGGTGGGGCAGGATCTCTTTTTTTCCGCGCTGGTCCACATGTTCGATCCGGAAAGTATGGTCCCTGAGGTTGGCGGTGAGGGCAGCGCTGCAGCCTTTGTGTTTTCGGCCAAGCTTGAGGAGGTGGGGTTCGCAGTTTTGTTCGAATTCTACAGGCCCTTTGAAGGCCGGTGAAGTGTTGCGCAGCCGGATCATTTCCAGCTGTTCGCGGACAACGGGAAGCTGTAAGCCCTTTTCAGCCTCTTTTATGCTGAGGTTGGTGCGGTTGATTTCTTTATGCCCCGCCGGGCCGCCCCGGTCGGCGGTTTCATAATTGTTTTTGCCGGCAAAGAGGTCGAGGTACCAGATTTGAGGGGTGCCCGGCATAAAAAGCTGAACTGCCCGGGCCAGGCTCAGCTTGCGTTCGTCTTCGCCCAGGGCGCTGAAAAAGGTGGCATTAACCTGGTAATAGGATATTTTTTTACCGTCGGATCCGTAAAGGCTTTTAATCCGCCCGCCCCGCTTAATGATCCGTTCGACCACGGCATCTATTTCTTCATCACTTAACAAACCCGGCCGGTAGGAGCCGTTCACTTTTTTGCCTTTCAGATCGAGGACCGGGATACCGTCGTGACAGCCGAGCATGTTTATGGTCTGGTACCCCTTAACGGTTATTTCGTCTATCCATTTTAAAAGCGGCCTGCTTGTGCCGCGGTCGAGGGCGTCTATTATTAAGCCGGGGAAGAAAAAGTCGTAAAAGGGGTAGCCTTTCCCGGCAATTTCTTCATGCAGGGCGCTGCCGTATTCGGCATGGATCTCGGGGAAAATGACCAGGTTACAGTTTTGGGCCATCCTGGTGAGGCGCTCAAGGTATTCCCATGTTTCCGGGCGGTTGAAAAAATTCTGGCGCCCCGGTTCCTTGTGCAGGTAGGCGAAAGCATCGAGGCGCACTATCCTGGCCCCGCAGCGGGACAATTTATTCAAGGTTTGATCATAAAAATCCCATACCTTATCAGAACGGGCATTTAAATCAAGCTGGCCCCTGTAGGAGGCCTTTTTTTCGATGGTGGCCAGGATTTGCTCCCGGAACGGGCTGTACGGGCCGAAGTCGATCTGCTCCGGGGCAACACCTTCGTCAAGGTTCCGGTTGACCAGGCCTGCTATTTCTTCATATTCGGAGGTCGGCAGGTTTTCCCGGTTCAGGAAATCTGCCGGTTTAATTTTGGAATAGCTGATCTCCCGGTAAAAGGTATTCCAGTAAAACCGTTTCGTTCCATCCGGGAAGCGGACTTTCATCACCGGGAGACCCGGCTTGCGCATGAACAGTTTTTCTAAGTATTCGGGGTCGGGTATAATGCAGCCATCTCCGTCCTTTTGGCCCCGGCCGTTCCAGAATTTGTTCCAGTCAATGAAGAAGTAGCTGTATTCAGAGTCACGACCCTTTTGGAGCAGATCCTGGAACTGGGGAGAATTGATGGAGAGGTGGTTCAGGACCAGGTCGAGCTTGAGCTTGACCTTCATAGCCTGCAGGTTTTGCAGGTCGGCCGGGGCAACCAGGTTCCGGTTCAGGTTGTAGTCGATGATGGAAAAGCCGCGGTCGAGATCGCTGTTAAAAAAAGTGGGCAGGATGTAAAACAGGGAAA
>PUKV01000096.1 GCA_003550645.1 Syntrophomonadaceae bacterium
CCACCATATAGTTTAACGACCAGGTCTGGACCAATTTCCACCGCATCACATTGAACCCGGAACTTTCCTTTCCCTTCAGCCAAAGATATACTTTCTTCCCGCAATAATCTTTCCCCTTTCACTTGTTCTTTATTAATAAACCAGTAAAAGCTATTTCCTCTTTAAGGGCACAGCTATAATCTCAGGGCCTTCCTCTTTTTCCAGCCGGGCACTGATCAATTTGCCGCGCCAGTGCAAACCTTTAATCTCCATGTTAATTTTTACCCGCAGGTAATGAGGAGTAAATCCTTCCGCATGAGAATAGGGGACTACTTGTTCCACCAGCACCGGCTGGACAGTGCCCAGGAAATTTTGCCGGTAAGCAGAGGCCAACTCTTCACCCAGCGCGATCATTTCCTTGCTGCGCCTGTCTTTAAGTTCATTGGGTACCCGGCCGGAATAATCGGCGGCCGGAGTCCCGGGCCGGGGAGAATACTTGAATACATGCAGCCGACTGAACCCGATATCTTTAATCAATTTCATGCTGCGGCGGTGATGCTTTTCATTCTCACCGGGAAAACCAACGATAACGTCAGTACTTAAAGCCAAACCGGGTATTTCCTGTTTTAGCCATTTAGCCAGGTAGAGATATTCCACCGGTTCATAGGGGCGGTTCATTTGCCGCAGCATTTCTCCATCGCCACTCTGGAGCGGAATGTGCAGATGCGGGCAAACAACCCATGATCCGGCAATTTGTTCCACCAGTTCGGAATTGATATCTGATGGTTCAATTGAACTCAGGCGTAACCTGAGAAGACCAGGTATATTCTCCAGCTCTTTTAGCAGGGAAGGCAAAGTTGCATTATCCAGATCAGTTCCATAAAGACCAAGATGAATACCGGTCAAAACAATTTCACGGCACCCGGAAGCAACCAGTTCCCGGGCCCGCAAAACTACCTCACCAGGTGCAAGGCTGCGCAGTGGGCCCCTGACCAGCGGTACTACACAATAGCTGCAGCTCTGGTTGCATCCTTCTTGAATTTTTAAAAATCCCCTGGTACGGCGCCTTTTTTTCACCGGAGGTAGCATTTCAAAACTGCTGTCGTCAGGATGCGG
Source organism: Syntrophomonadaceae bacterium (assembly GCA_003550645.1). Taxonomy (GTDB): domain Bacteria; phylum Bacillota; class Dethiobacteria; order DTU022; family DTU022; genus B1SED10-74M. Next base: position 1,096 of record PUKV01000096.1, read on the forward strand.
CGTGACTAAGTCCCTGGAATCTCCAGGCTGCAGGGTTTCCAGTATCTGGGGCAGTTTTTCGCGATCGCGATTGCCGATAATCAGGTCAGCCTCTCCCATCTCTTTAATTTTTTCAGGGGCACCCTGAGCATAACAGCCAGTAACAACCACCATGGCTTCCGGGGAAAGTTTCCTGGCCCGGCGGATTGCCTTGCGAGATTTGTGGTCGCTGCTGCCGGTTACTGTACAGGTATTGATCACATAAACCTCAGCCTGGTTTTCAAAACTGGTGATTTTATAACCAGCCTGTTCAAAAAGCTCCTGCAGAGCTTCTGTTTCACAATAATTAACTTTACATCCCAGGGTGTAAAATGCTGCTTTTTTCTTCACTGGCTTTCCCTTTCTAAACCTAAATCTCCCCACGCCGCTTGAACCATAGCCATGGCTGCAGTGGCAGCTGTTTCCGTTCGCAATATCCTCGGCCCCAGGTGGACCAGTTGAGACCCCGCATTCCTGACCGCTTCTATTTCGCTGCAATCAAAGCCCCCTTCGGGGCCAACTAATAATAAAACAGCCTTGCCTTCCGGACGGGGCTGTCTAAAAACATCAACAAGGGAGAGGCTTAATTCTTCTTCCCATGGGACAAGAGTCAGGTTTCCGCTAAGCTCCGGCAGGATTGCTTTTAAATTTCTGACTTGCTCGACCGGGGGCAGGAACGCTCGCCGGCACTGCGCTGCAGCAGAACGGGCTATGTTTTGCCAGCGTTGATTTTTCTTTTTCTCTTTATGGTTTCCCAGGTCTGGAATACTCCTCTTTGTGGCTACCGGGATAATTTTCTTTACCCCCAGTTCTACAGCCTGCCTGACAACCAGATCCATTTTTTCACCCTTGGACAGGGCATGATATAGAATGATGTTTAATGGAGATTCTGCCGAAGGAAGCTCTTCACCAAGACGCACTTTCACACTTTTTGGCCCAGATACAGATACAATCCCACTAAAAGCTTTGCCCAGCGCATCGGATATGGCTATTTTGTCTCCCGGTTTTAAGCGCAGTACGCGGTAGGCATGATTGAAATCCTGCTCGGCCAGTTCTACTTCGGAGCCCATAACCAGCCTTTGCCCTTCTAAAAAGAAGTAGTGCATTACAACCTCCGGGCTGCAAAATAGCTATCCACCGCCAAAAGCATCTTTCATCCGGTCAAAAAATCCCTTGCTTTCAACTCCTACCTCTTCTCCGTTCAGGTATGCAAACTCTTCAAGGAGTTCTTTCTGACGCTGTGTAAGGCGCCTGGGAACGCTTACCTTAACTTTTACATGCAGATCGCCCCTGCCTGAACCGCGCAGGTGGGGCATACCGTGCCCCTTCAACCGGAAAGTTGCTCCATGCTGGGTCCCATCAGGTATTTTTAAGTTTGCTGTACCCTCTAAGGTGGGAACTTCTTTTTCTACCCCGAGAGCAGCCTGGCTAATACTTATGGTTTGCTCTATCCATAAATCACTGCCTTTTCGCTGGAATACCTTATGGGGCCGAATCCTGAAAACCACGTAAAGATCTCCGGCCGGGCCACCGCGCATCCCCGCTTCACCACCGCCGCTAACACGAAGCCTTGAACCATCTTCAACTCCGGGGGGAATTTTAATTTCAATTTTTCTTTCCTGCACTATCCGGCCCTGGGCACTGCAGGTAGGACAGGGATCACTAATGATCGCGCCTTCACCTCTGCAATTGCTGCAAACCTGCATACTCACAAAACGTCCAAATGGAGTGCTGCGGGCATACTGCTGCTGACCACTTCCGCCACAGGAGGAACATGTTTCCGAACCTCTGTCAGATTTGGTCTTTTTACCATCACAGTCCGGGCAGGTTTCAGTCCGCGGTATGGTAATTACCTTATCACCGCCGTGAAATGCTTCCTCCAGGGTTATTTCCATATCATAACGCAAATGATCTCCCTGTTCAGGGCCACGCTGCCTGCGGCGGGTTCCCATACCACCCATTCCGCCAAAAAACTGTTCAAAGATCTCATCAATACCGCCAAACCCGGCGCCGCCGAAACCGGTACCGCCAAAACCTTCAAATCCACCCGCACCGGCTGCTTCGTGACCAAAACGATCATACCGGGCCTTTTTCTGGGGATCGCTTAAAACATCATAGGCTTCCTTCATTTCCTTGAATTTATTTTCCGCATCGGGATCATCCTTGTTAAGATCAGGATGGTACTGCTTGGCCAGCCGCCGATATGCTTTTTTTATTTCAGTTTCGCTCGCATTGCGGTCAATGCCCAGAACTTCATAATAATCCCGCTTACTCATATACAAACATCATCCTTTTCACCCTGGTAATTTTTATACTAAAGCAGCCTGCGCCGTTTTGTCCACAAGCTGAATTGCAAGATCTAGCAATAAGTACACCTGCAAAACCAGTATAACATTTACACCGAATTTATGCACCGAGGTATTACAACCCAGATCTATGCTAAACCTGGTATTATTTTTATAGAATTCCTGAATATTAACCTCCTATTTGTCTTCAGGATCCTCACTTTCCTGATCATGGACATCATATTCTGCATCCACCACATCATCGTCGTCAGTTTCTTTTTCGCCCTTGGTACCGGATTGTTCGCCCGCCCCGGCTGACTGCTGCGCTTCGGCCTGCTGTTTCTCGTAAAGCTTTGATGAAAGTTCATGCATATAACTGTTCATTTTCTCAGTTGCTGCCTTGATCTTGTCCAGGTCTTCACCCCTGGCCGCTTCACGAAGTTCCTCTGCAGCCTTCTTAACCTCTTCCGCACGATCAGGCTCTACTTGATCGCCAAGATCATTCAAGGTTTTTTCGGCACTGTAAACCAGGCTGTCGGCCTGGTTGCGCGCTTCAGCCAGTTCTTTAAGCTTCCGGTCTTCTTCGGCAAATTTTTCAGCTTCATTAACCATCTCATTAATTTGGTCTTTTTCCAAACCGCTTGAAGCTGTGATGGTAATTTTCTGTTCCCGGTTTGTAGCCAGATCTTTGGCTGAAACGTTGACAATACCGTTGGCATCAATACTAAAACTTACTTCGATCTGGGGCACACCCCGCGGGGCGGGAGGGATACCGTCCAGCATGAACCTGCCCAGGGTCTTATTGTCGGCAGCCATAGCCCTTTCTCCCTGCATCACATGGATATCAACACTGGTTTGATTATCGGCGGCAGTGGAAAAAACTTGCTTTTTCTCGGTCGGGATCGTGGTATTCCGTTCAATAATCCTGGTGAACACGCCGCCGAGTGTTTCAATACCCAGGGACAGGGGCGTTACATCAAGAAGCAAAACGTCCTTGGCTTCCCCTCCCAGAACTGCCGCCTGGTAAGCTGCCCCCATGGCCACAACCTCATCGGGGTTGACCCCCTTGTGGGGCTCACTACCCAATAGTTTACGGATAGCTTCCTGGACAGCGGGAATCCTGGTCGATCCCCCCACCAGGATAATTTTATCAATATCATCGGTGCTCAGTTCGGCATCAGACAGTGCCTGCCTGGTCGGGCCCATAGTTTTTTCTATTAAGTCACCGGTAAGCTCATCAAACTTAGCCCTGGTCACAGTCATGTTCAAGTGTTTGGGGCCCTCCTGGGTTGCGGTGATAAAAGGCAGGTTAACATCAGTGGAGGTAACTGAAGAAAGCTCCACTTTTGCCTTTTCAGCCGCTTCCATCAAGCGCTGAAGGGCCATCCTGTCCTGCCGCAAATCCATACCGTGATCTTTTTTAAATTCCTCGGCTATATAATCAACCAGGCGCTGGTCAAAATCATCGCCACCCAGGCGATTGTTGCCGCTGCTGGCTTTAACTTCCACAACATCGTCACCAAGCTCGAGGACGGATACATCAAAAGTACCGCCCCCGAGGTCAAAAACCAGGATTTTCTGGTCTTCTCCCTTTTTATCCAGGCCGTAAGCCAGGGCCGCCGCGGTCGGTTCGTTTATAATCCTTAAAACTTCCATTCCGGCAATAGTCCCGGCGTCCTTGGTAGCCTGGCGCTGGCTATCCGTAAAATAAGCGGGGACCGTAATTACCGCCCGGGTAACCTCTTCGCCCAGGTAGCTTTCAGCATCAGCTTTAAGCTTTTGCAAAACCATAGCTGATATTTCCTGCGGCGTGTATTCTTTATCATCGATTTTCACCTTGTGACCGGTTCCCATCTCACGTTTGATCGATACTATGGTCCTCTCGGGGTTTGTAACAGCCTGTCTTTTGGCAACCTGGCCCAGCAAACGCTGGCCATCTTTTGTGAAAGCCACGACAGACGGGGTCACCCTGCTGCCTTCGGCATTGGCTATTATTTCAGGTTCACTGCCAATTAGTGCGGCTACTGCCGAGTTGGTTGTTCCCAGGTCAATTCCTACAACTTTTCCCATTTTTTCTTACCTCCTGGTTTAGTCAGATTTACTGGTTCATAGCTTCTTTAGTTTATTCACGGCATACTTTAACCATTGCCGGTCTAAGGACTCTTTCACGATGCCAGTACCCTTTTTGCAGTTCTTCCACTACATGCCCCGGTTCCTCTCCCTCGCTTTCCACTTCCATCACGGCATGGTGACAGTGCGGGTCGAAAGGAGCTCCTTCAGCTTCAATACTGCTGACGCCCTCTTTTTCAAGGATCTGCAGCATCTGTTTATAAATCATTTCCAGCCCGTCTACGTGGGAGCCGGGGATGCTTTCATCAGAACGTGCTGATTCCAGGGCTCGTTCCAGGTTATCTAAAACCGGTAAAAGCCTGCTTAAAAAATCATGAAGCGCATATTCCCTGGCTTCAGCCTGCTCCCTCTTGCTAATACGGCGTAAATTTTCCATTTCGGCCTGCTTACGCTTTAGCTTATCCAGGAGCTCTTCTTTTTCTTGTTCCCATCCAGTTTCATCTGCGTCTTCTGTTGCTTCTGCCCCTGTTTCCACTGCTTCTTCTTCACTTATTTCTTTGTACTCAGCTTCCAGAACTTCCTCCTCTTGCTCTTCTTGCTCTTTCATGGCTGTCTCCTCTTCTGGAGACTGTTTTCTACGTTCTGTTCTTCTTTTCTTACCGGACATAAATATTTCACCTGCTCATCAAAAATAATAGTAACCATTCTGCCGTTATTAATTTTTCAGTCGGAATGACAGCGCTTAATCATTTTACCTGCAACCAAGTCACGAACTGCTGAGACTCTGATTAAGCTGATTTACCAGGCGGCGCATTACACTGATAACTTTTCCATAGTCCATCCTTGTCGGACCGAGCACTCCAAGGGTGCCCAGGGTTTTGTCATGAATACGGTAATTAGCGGTGATCAGGGTGCACTCTTTAATATCTTCGAATTCATTTTCAGAACCTATCCTTACCACAATATCGTCTTCACTGGAGTTATCTTCGAGAATCTTAAACAAGAGTGGTTCCTGTTCAAACAGGTTAAGCATTCTACGGATCTTGTCCACATCCTTGAATTCGGGCTGGTTAAGAATATTCGTGGTCCCTCCGAGAAATACCCGGATCTGCTTTTCTTCCTTGAGGCTTTCTTCGAGAAGAATGAAGGCTTGTTCCAGTATTTCCAGGCGCCGGAAAAGATCTCTTTTCAGTTCGTTAATCAAGGATGTTGTTACCTGGTCAATAGTTAACCCGTATAACTTCTGGTTTAAATAAGATACAACCTGCTGCAGCTCGGACTGGCTTAATTGATGTTGAAAATCGATGACCTTGTTTTTTATAAAACCGGTGTCAGTAATTAAAACAACCAGCCCTCTTTTTTCATCCAGGGGTAAAATCCGCAGCTGGTGGAATGCACTTTTCTTGAACTGAGGCCCCATAATCAGGGAGGTCTGGTTGGTGGCAGTCGACAGAACCCTGGTGGAATTCATGATAATTTGTTCAATTTCGCGCATTTTCCCGGCACTCAAGGAACTGCTTATTTTCTCCTCGACATCCTCACTCAGTTCATTCAAATCCATCAGGTTATCAACATAATATCGATACCCCCGCTGGGAAGGAATCCTACCGGCAGAAGTATGAGGTTGAACCAGGTACCCCATTTCTTCGAGATCGGCCATTTCATTCCTGATTGTAGCGGAGCTGAGTCCGCCTGGATGGGTACGGGCTACCGTACGCGAGCCAACCGGTTCGGCTGTTTTTATATAGTTAACAACTACGGCTCTAAGAATCTGCTCTTTTCTCTCATTCAATACAGCAGTCATTCTTTATCCCCCCGCTTCCATCCTTAGCACTCTACCATAAAGAGTGCTAAGGCTACTAAAAAAATATCATTTTAGTAAGGGGTTTGTCAAGCTGCTCGAAGAGCCGGCAGGAACATCCCGAACAGGCCGGGTTACGCTGACTGCTGCTTGCTTTTATAATCAGCAATCGCATTTTGCAGGGCATCCGCAGCCAGGTTTGAACAATGCAATTTCATGGGCGGCAGGCCTCCAAGCTCATCTGCAACATCCTGGTTTGTCACCTGAGCCGCTTCATCGACCGTCAGGCCTTTAACCATTTCTGTTAACATGCTGCTGCTGGCGATAGCGGCCCCGCAACCAAAAGTCTGAAACTTGACATCCTCGATTCGATCATTCTTGACCTTGATATAAAGTTTCATGGTGTCGCCGCACTTAAAACTGCCGGTTTC
>PUKV01000273.1 GCA_003550645.1 Syntrophomonadaceae bacterium
AACGGCTGCAGAAGGTCGGGGAAAAGAGATTCTGCAGGAGAACCGCAGGTCTGTTGGAACCTGGTTTTTATATGTACTTTTTTAAGGGCGGTCGAACTGGGCTATGAACTGCAGGTTGCGGAATTTTTCGTTGTAGTCAAGGCCGTAACCGACCACGAAAACGTTGGGGGCATCGAAGCCCTTGTAATCCACCGGGACCTCGACAATGCGGCGTGCCTCCACATTGACCAGGGTGCAAACTTTGAGGCTGGCCGGGTCCCTTGACTTCAGGTTGCGCAGCAGGTAACCCAGGCTCAGGCCGGTATCGACAATATCTTCCACCACCAGGACATGTTTGTCTGCTATGCTTAAGTCGAGATCTTTAGTGATCCGCACCACGCCGGTTGAATCGGCCTGCTCGCTGTAATGCGAAATGCTGATAAAATCGATGGCAAAGGGAATGTGCATCTTGCGGGTCAAGTCGACCAGGAAGTAGATGCTGCCCCGGAGCACCCCGACCAGGATTAAGTCGAGGCCGGCGTAATCGGCAGAAATTTTCTTGCCCAGCGCCCCGATGGTTTCTTCGATCTGTTCCTGGGTATACAGGATTTTCAACTGGTCATCACCATAAGGTTTCTTATCACTCAACTGTCGTCCTCTTCTCCTTCATCCTGGTCGATGCTGTGCTTCTTGAGGAGGCTTTCAAAACCTCTTTTGTCGATCAGGCGCACATTGATGTCCGGGTACAGTTCCTTCATCCGCCGGATCTTGCGGTTTTTCTTCCAGGCCTGGCGGGGCTTCTGGGTGGTGAGTTCGATAAACAGGTCCTGGTCGGGCAGGTAAAAGTCGGGAGAAAAAGCCTCCACCACGTTCCCCTCGCTGTCCCACTCCAGGAAAAAAGTCCTCGGCTCGTACTGCCAGCGGATGCGGTAAAAATCAAGCATATGGGCAAATTCTTCCTCGCTGGGGTGCATGAACTGGTCTGCCTCCGAATCGGCCGGCGGGGTAAAAATCCTTTCCTCCATCTCGCCTGGAGGCGGCCCATCCTTGACTTCGCGGGGTTCAGCATGAATGCGGTAGGCGGCAATGACCAGGTCGGCGGCGTCTTCCAGCCCCATCTTCTCTGTATTTAGAACCATATCGTAAAGGCGCAGGTTATTCCAGCTGGCATTAAAAACCTGCCTGTAGTAGCGTAATTTTTCCCGGTCCTGTTCCTTGACCAGCTTGACGGCCGTTTCCGTAGCCAGATCGTAGGCTTTCATCACCCGCCTGACCCGCTCGGTAAACTGGGCTATAATCCTGACGTGCAGGGCCGGCGGGTAATCGCGAAATAAAAGTGAACCGCCGCGGCCCAGGATAACCAGGTGGTTACGGATGGCCAGGTCGTAGATAAAATCATGCATCGCTTCAATGTACTGCTGTTCCCGGCCGCTGCTATCTTCCCCGCCGGTCCCCAGGTCTTCCTTATCCGGTGCCGGCACCTCGATCCCGTGTTCGGCCAGGCCTTTGACAATTTTTTCTTTGTTAACCAGCAGAAAACCCGTTTTTTCGGACACAAAGCGGGCGATGGTCTCACCGCCACTGCCAAACTCCCGCGAAATGGTAATGATGCCCAAAAACAGACCCCCTGATTACTCTATTTATAGTGACGCTATTTCAGAAACCCGCTGATAATGGCTTCTTCGGCTTCTTCTTCAGTCAGACCAAGCGCCATTAATTTAATCAGCTGCTCACCGGCAATTTTGCCGATGGCCGCTTCGTGGACCAGTTCTGCATCCGCATTTTCCGCCCATATTTCCGGCACAGAACGCACTGTAGCCCGGTCCATTATGATCGAGTCGCACTCCACGTGCCCGCGCCCGGGGCCGTAAGCGAGGAGGCGGGGGTAGAATTTCTGGCTGGAGGACCCCTGGGCCACGGACCTGGATATAATGCGGGCTGCGCTTTCCTCGCCCATCAGCTTGACCAGGATATCCGAATCGGCGGTTTGTTCCCCGTCAGTAAGAAGGCGCTCGTACATAACCAGTCGCCCTCCGGCCTCCACCTCGGCCTCAGTCACCCGGGAAGTTTGATCTACACCCCGGATCTGGACCAGCTCCAGTTCAGCGTAAGCCCCTTCTTCTATAAAAAGGACCGTCTTCGGGTTAAGCACCCGCTTTCCCCCCTGATCACCTTCGCCAAAATGTTTTTCAGTGTAAACCAGGCGGGCTCCCCTGCGGACTCGAATTTCATGGATCCCGTCATGTTGAGCATTGCCGGAGCCGGGGTTATGAATACCACAGCCGGCTACCAGGGTTATATCTGATCCCTCTCCGATATCAATGGTATTGTAGACCAGGTCGGAAAGGTCGGTTTCGGTAAGGATAACCGGGATATGAACCGTCCCTTCCTTCCCCGAAGCAACCTGTACATCTATACCGGGCTGGTCCTGCTTGGGGTTGATCTCAATCCCTTCTAAAGAGCGGCGCTCAATGCCCTGCCCATCCTTCCTGATATTAAAAGCTCCCGGCGGTTCGCCATGCAGATCAGCTATTTCTTGCAACAGTTTTTTATCGAGGGCAGTCAGCATAGATTTCTCCCTCCAATCGGCAGCTGTTGCGGCAGGCGCATTCGGCGCTTTCCTTGATCTGGGGCCAGATCTCTTCACGACTGCCCCGCATGCTCACGGTCCCGTCCCTGATCAAAATTATTTCATCGACCATGTTGAGGATTTTCTCCTGGTGCGAAATAACCACGGTAGTGGTGTCTTCACGGTGGCTGCTGCCGATGACATCGATCAGCTGCTCGAAGCTCCACAGGTCGATCCCGGCTTCCGGTTCATCAAAAATGCGCACCTTCGGGTTCTGGGCCAGCAGGGTGGCAATTTCGATCCGCTTGATCTCTCCTCCGGACAGGCTGTTATCAAGCGTCCGCTCCAGGTAATCATCGGGGCAAAGCCCGATATCTCGCAGGACCTGGCAGTTGTAACCGTCTGAATACTTAAAAGCCATCTCCAGCATATCCTTGACCGGCATTCCCTTGAAACGGGGCGGGTGCTGAAAAGCATAGCCGATACCCTTGCGGGCCCGCTCGGATATGCCGAGATCGCTGACATCCTCCCCGTTATAAACAACCTGTCCCGCGGTTTGCCTGTAAATGCCCATGGCCACCCGGGCTACCGAAGACTTACCGCTGCCGTTTGGCCCGGTCAGGGCGTACATTTTACCCGCTTCAAACTCAAGGTTGACGTCATTTAAAATCGGTACTCTTCTTTCTTCCACTTCCAGTTCAAGATTTATATTTTGCAGTGATAGCACTTCTTTGTATTACTCCTTTCCTAGGATTTGTATTCATCAAAGGATCATATAAAGCCACATCTGAACCTGCTGCCCTTTGATTGTGAATAGTATTCGTAACTCACATATAGCCCGCTTTGACACAGCGATTGGTAAAACCGTTCCCCTGGCATTACTTATTATTCAACAGGGGCAATAGGCTGACTGGTTACTATAATTCTTTAATATTCGACAGAACCTGGTTGATTCCTTCCCTGCTAAATTTCTTTAAAATGTAGTGCATGTGTACACAAAAACTATTGACAAACCGATTCTGCACCTCTATAATCAATGTAGTAACAGTGACTACATTAGGGCGTGATTGTCATGAAAAAGAATTACATTGGTATCAGGGAAGCAAGAATTAATTTAAGCAAGTTAATCAGGGATGTCCGTGACGGGATGGAAATTATCATTACCGACAGAGGGACCCCGGTAGCCAAACTGGTCCCGGCCCAGGGGCAAACGCTGTCGCTGGAGGAGCGCATCAAAAACTATGAAAGCTGCGGGCTGATTGAATCGGGCCCGGAAAAGAAAGATGTTGATTCCACTCCCATTGAACTGCCCCGGGAGGACGCTCAAAGCTACATCCGGGAGGACAGGAACGATGAATGATCAGCTGGCGGTAATCTACTGGGACTCATCAGCCCTGCTTTCGTACCTGTTTAAAGACAGCTACAGCGATATTGCGACAGAAAAAGCCCGGCAAAAAGGAGTTCATCTCGTTACCACGCTGACCATCGCCGAAGTATATACCGTAATCAGCCGGGTCAGAAGGCAGCAGCTGCTGCCGGAGTTTATGATTGATGCGCTCTTCGACATGCTCGAATACGGGCCCTGGAGCAGGTTAAACATCGTTCCCGATACCATGTCACTGCGGGAAATAGCCCGTAAGTGGCCGCTCAGGGGGGCAGGATTATGGCACCTGGCTACAGCTAAAACCCTGCAGAAAGAGTTCCCCGAGCTGATGATCATGACCTTCGACCCGGACCTGGCCCGCGCCTCGAAGGGCGAAAAAATAAAACTGTGCGTCACTGTTGAAAGAATTTAGCGGCGGAGCTAACAGTAAAGCAAAACTAAGGATTAAAGCGTTGCCAGGGGGAAGTTTTAAAGGCCCTCAGGCGCAGCGCAGGCTAGAGGGCAGACAATGGAGCTGTCCCCGCGTCTTAGCGGTAAAATATTTAGGATAATTATTTTGCAGTAGGGTTAATAAGTTTCGCAATACATAAACAACAAAACTGAAAGGAGATTGTTAAAAGATGAAAATGTGGCGTTGTGAAGTGTGCGGCTACCTGCACGAAGGGGAAGAACCTCCTGATTTTTGCCCCAAGTGCGGCGCACCGAAGGAAAAATTTGAACTGCTTGATGAGGAAGAAGCAGAAATGATGCGCGATTCCCTGGCCACCAGGGAAAAATACCTCCAGATTTATAACCACCTGAATGAAGTAAGCAAGCTGGCCCAGGAAGGTATAGACTTAAACCTTGATGAGGGCTGTAACGAGATTTTCGGCCAGACCAAGAAAGACATCGAGGAGATCCACAAAAAGATCGAGGAAGAACTGGCCGGACATGCCAGTGAATGCATCTGGGTCAAGGTAGCAAAAGACGGCATCATGGAATAGAAATGATAAGAATTTCCAGATCAACCGGCCCGGCTCTTAAAAGAGGTTTATATCGAGACAGCCGGGTCGGGACGGAATAAGTTTGAGCATAAAAATTTTTGTTTAAACCTTTGGGGCAGATACCTGATTAGATACCGAGCTATTTTAAAGCAAGAGACTGTCCCGGGATCGCTAAATCCAATTAATAATGATAAGAAAGGAATGAGGTGAATAGTATGGGTAAAGCGATAGGTATTGACCTTGGAACAACATTCTCTGCAGTCGCTGCGGTACAAGGCGGCAAGGCAGAAATAATCACTAACGCGGAAGGTTCAAGAACCACTCCGTCAGTAGTAGCATTTAAGAAGGATTCCGGAGAGAGGTTGATCGGGCAGGTGGCCCGCAGACAGGCCGCCCTGAACCCGGAAAGGACCCTCTTTTCTATCAAGCGTTTCATCGGGCGTAAATATGACGAAGTGGAAGCGGAACGCAAGAATGTTCCCTACGAGGTAGTTGCCGGCCCGAATAACGCTGTGCGCTTCAAAATTGACGACAAGCAGTTCGCTCCGGAAGAAATATCGGCCATGGTCTTGAGGAAACTGGTCGATGATGCTTCCGCACACCTGGGCGAGAAGATCACCGATGCCGTAATTACGGTACCGGCTTACTTTAACGACGCCCAGCGCCAGGCCACCAAAGACGCCGGCAAGATTGCCGGTTTGAATGTGCACCGGATCATTAACGAACCGACTGCCGCATCGATGGCCTACGGTCTGGATAAAAAGTCAAACGAAACCATCCTGGTATTCGACCTTGGTGGCGGTACTTTCGACGTTTCCATCCTGGAAGTCGGCGAGGGTGTCTTCGAAGTTAAGTCCACCCACGGAGATACTCACCTGGGCGGTGACAACTTTGACAAAGTAATCGTCGACCACCTGGCCGATGAATTCAAGAAGGATCAGGGCATTGACCTGCGCGAAGATCGGCAGGCCCTGCAGCGCCTGATCGAAGCCTCTGAAAAGGCCAAGATCGAGCTCTCTTCGACCATGGAAACCCAGATCAGCGTGCCTTTCATTACCGCTGATGCCAGCGGACCGAAGCACCTGGACACCAGGCTGACCCGGGCCAAGTTCGAAGACCTGACTCACCACCTGGTCGAACGCTGCCGGAAACCGATCCAGGACGCCTTGAATGACGCCAAGCTGTCTGAAAAGGATATAGACGAAGTAATCCTGGTCGGGGGTTCAACCCGGATACCGGCCGTTCAAAAACTGGTCAAAGATATGATCGGCAAGGATCCGAACCAGAGCGTCAACCCCGACGAGGTTGTCGCTGTAGGGGCCGCCATCCAGGCCGGAGTGCTGGGTGGAGAAATGGACGACGTGGTCCTGCTCGACGTCACCCCGCTGTCCCTCGGCCTCGAAACCCTGGGCAGTGTAAACACCAGGATCATCGAGCGCAACACGACCATTCCGACCCGACACAGCGAGGTCTTTTCAACTGCTGAAGACAACCAGTCGGCCGTGGACATCCACGTTCTGCAGGGTGAGCGGGAGCTGGCCAAGGACAACCGTTCTCTCGGCCGGTTCAGGCTGGAAGGAATTCCGCCCGCCCCGCGCGGTATGCCGCAGATCGAAGTCACCTTTGATATCGATGCCAACGGTATCCTGAACGTCAGCGCCAAGGACAAGGGCACCGGCAAAGAGCAGTCGATCACAATCAGCGGTTCTACCAACCTGGAACAGGATGACATCGAAAGAATGGTCAATGAAGCCGAAAAATACAGCGATGAAGACAAGAAAAGGCGCCAGGAAATCGAAGAAAGAAACGAAGCGGACAGCATGGCCTACCAGGTTGAACGCCAGGTGAATGAGCTTGGCGACAGTTTGCCGGCTGAAGAAAAAGGCAAGATTGAGCAGCTGATCAACGACTTAAGAGAGGCAATCAAAAACAATGAGCCCATCGACAAGGTCCGCAACTTGAAGAACGAATTGCAGCAGGCAGCCCACTCCCTGTCGGAGAAAGCCTACCAGCAGGCAGGATCCGCAAGCGGTGAACAGGGCGGTGCTGAGCAAGCTCAGGAGGGCGGCGGAAGCGATGATGACGTCGTTGATGCCGATTACGAAGAACAATAAACCAACAATAAACCGTTGGCCTCTAACGGTAGCAGGTCCGGATGCGGGTAAAGCTCCCGGCAGCAGGGGGCTTTCCCGGCCGGGCCGATGTTTGGAGGTATGAAACATGAGGAAATATTATCAAAACCGGAACAACAACCATAATGGTGCAGAAAATAACACTGAAGATATAAAATATAACCGGGAAGCACATTACGATGAACAGGGACAACAAACCCGTGAAGAGGAAGGGTTTGATGAAATAGATACCCGGGAAGAAGAAATCGAAAACCTGCGCAGGGAGCTGGAAGAAGAAAAACAGCGCCACCTGCGCACCCGGGCTGATTTTGATAACTATCGCAAGCGGATGGAACGTGAAGTGGAAGCGCAGCGGATCTATGCCAAAAAAGAAATTCTGCTCGATCTACTGACCTTCCTGGACTATTTCGACCAGGCTAAAAAGCAGGTCAAAGATCCTGCCTCAAGTGAAGGTATCGAGATCATGTCCCGGCAGTTTAACGACCTGCTGCACCGGCACGGGGTCAGGCCGGTTGATTGTTTGGGCGAACCTTTTGACCCCGAGGAGCAGGAAGGGATCGGCTACCTGGAGACAGATCAATATGAAGAAGGCTGTGTGTGCGAAGAAATCAGCCC
>PUKV01000196.1 GCA_003550645.1 Syntrophomonadaceae bacterium
GGAACCGTTAATAATAAACCTGTGGGACAGGGGTTAAGATGCGTGTCCCACAGGTTTTATGATCACAGTTATATGGGAAGCCCTCTTATTAATGGGCCGGGTAATTAAGCCCTGGTAATCTGTCATTAATTAACATCTGGAGAACAGATCATTTACCCCTCTGCTGGGCCAATGACAGGAATATACCCACCTGCTTGTTTGACCATCTGAAAAAACAAAGACTATTTTCTGCTTACTTTCCCGACAGTTCTTCAATCCCGGCAATAAATTCTTTGCCCGCTTCATAGGCTTCTTTTAAGTTATCAGGGACTTCCTTAATCGATCCTTTTTCATCATAGCCGCGGAAGGCCAGGCTGCCGGCAAACTGATGGTTGATGTTGTGGAAGAATACCTTGATAATCTCAACGGCGTTTTCACAGTACCTTTTCCGCTTCAGGGCCCCGACACAAATAAAAAAGCCCTGGCGCTTCGGCTCATCTGGGACAAACGGAGCATTTAAGTTATACTTGGCATGCCACCAGCACTGGAACCGGTCGATCAACATTTTCAACTGGGCGTTCAATGAACCGAAAGTAACCGGACTGGCAATAACCAGGGCATCGGAGTTAATAACCATGGGGTAAACATCCTGCATGTCGTCCTTAACAATACATTTACCATCTTTGGCACAGGCATCGCAGGCCTGGCAGGGGCGAAAATCGAGCTTGTTAATATGGACCGTTTCCACCTTCCAGCCCAGCTCTTCCGCACCGCGGCAAAATTCTTTTAAAAGGATTTCGCTGTTTCCATTTTTGCGGGGGCTTGAAGCAAGGGCAAGCAGCGTTTTCATCGCTTATCACATCCTTAATAGTTTTTAGAGAAGACCCGGAACAATGTAAAATTAGTTGCTTAATCTTTTTTTGTAGGTTACCATATAATCAATAAAATAGGAATAGATACCTTCCCGGTAAAGAAAGTGGTGACTATGGATAATCAATACAGCGCTCGCAACAGGCAGCCCAAAAAAAAGTCGGCAGCCCGCCTTTTGGTTTTTCTGGTTTTAGTTGCCGCAATAATCACCCTTGCTGTTTTCAGCCTGGGCCAGTATACGGCAGTTCAAGCCCTGCAAAACAACCTGCAGGAATTAGAGGACAAGCTGGACAGGGTGGAAGAAGAAAAAAACCGGCTTGAAAAGCAGTACGATGAACTATACGAGGAAAACGAAGAGCTGCGTGAAGAAAATAAAATGATGCGTTCTGAAACAATCATTGAACATGGCGACCGGGAAACCAAAAAGGTCGCCATTACTATCGATGACGGCGGTAGTGAGGCAATAAACAACCTGACCCTGGATTACTTGAAAGAATATAATGTCCGGGCCACTCTTTTTCCCACGGGCCAAAATGTGGAAAGCTACCCGGAAACCTGGCAGAGGGCCGTCGAAGAGGGGCACGAACTGGGCAACCACTCCTACAGCCATCCATTTTTAAGCAACCTTTCCGAAGAACAGGTCCACCAGGAGTTAAGTGGATGGCAGGAAGCAGTTGAAGAAGCCGTTGGAGGCAGTTACCATACGCCATTTTTCCGCCCGCCTTACGGTGACGGTTTTTTTTCCGGGCAAGCCCATCACCGCGAACGCCTGCAGCCGATTGTAGCCGAAAAAGGAATGTTCCCCGTTATGTGGGACGTAGAACTGGTATATGCCCTGCGTCATGATACCTACAGCGCGGCCCGGATCACTGAACACGTCCTGAATAACGCCCGGGGCGGCAGCATCGTGCTGCTGCATTTTACCGAAGCAGACATAGAAGCCCTGCCCCGCATCATCGAAGGCCTGCGCGAACGCGGCCTGGAGCCGTGCTCCCTGCGCGAACTGCTGCTTGCTGAACCTCACCACTAATTTAGATGTTAGTATGAGCATCCTGCAAAGCATCTTCTACCGCTTTAAGCAGGATCAGGCTGCTGGTGGTAGCGCCGCTCACAACGTCTACTTTCAGGCACTGCTGCGCAATAACACGGTCAAGGACTGCTTCTGCTTCTTCGCCGTTGCTGTGCTCGTGCCTGAGCAGATCTATCCTGACAATTTGTTGATCTTCAACCCTGACAGCCACGTTGGCCCTGGCCATGAAAGTCTCAGCTGAACCGTAATAGGTCCCATCCGGGATATTGCTGAGATCGATTTCATCAAAACCAGCCGGTCCGACCCTGAGTGCTTCAGGAACCAGGACCATGCCCACCAGGACCGTAAAAAAGACTATGGCTGTGGAAAAAGCAATAAATATTATCAGGGGCTTTTTAGGTGTCACAATAACTTCACCTCTATATCTTAATTCTTTAAAAGCCTGCGGCGCATAAGCGTAAGCTGCAGAACCAATAATAAGCTTATTCATAATTATACAATAAATTGGCCTTAAAGGGAAGATCCTTGGAAGTTATCCTGTGGAATAATCTTTTCCGTCCTGTATCAAATTAGCGACGGAAGAAAGGTAGCCAGCCCGGGAAATACAATCAACAGGGCCAGGGCCACCACAATGGCAAAAAGAAAAGGCCAGATGCCGCGAAAGATTTTTTCCAGGGGCACGTCGCCGGCCACACCTTTGATAATATAGACATTCATACCTACAGGCGGGGTTATTACCCCCATGGCTACGACCATAACTATTATGACCCCGAACCAGATCGGGTCGTAACCGAGCACGTCGACAGCCACCGGTAAAAATATCGGAATGGTTAAAAGGATCAGGGCCAGGGCATCGATGAAGCAGCCCAGGACCAGGTAGATCAACAGGATTAAGGCAATTACGGCAAAAGAAGGCAGGGCCAGTTCAGCCGCCCATTCGGCCATGGCAAAAGGAATCCGACTGATGGCTATAAACCGGCCAAAAACCACCGCTGATCCGACCAAAAGCATGATCATCGCTGTGGTCTTAGTCGTATCGGCCAGGGAACGCATTATAATGTCCAGGTTTACTCTTTTCTTCAGTGCCGTCACCAGCAATACACCGGCCACGCCAACCGCCCCGGCTTCGGTTGGCATAAACCAGCCCGCAAAAAGACCTCCCAGGGAAATAGTGAAAACAACCATTACCTCAAACAGCCCTCCGCCCAGGGCCATGTAGCGGGCACGCCAGCCTGATTTAGGGCCCGGCGGGCCCAGGAATGGATTGATCCTGGCAAAAATATAGATCACCAGCATGTACAAGCTCATTAATAATACCCCGGGGATAATCCCGGCTAGAAACAGCTTCCCCACCGACTGTTCGGCGGCAATACCGTAAACTATAAAAATCACACTCGGCGGAATCAGGACCCCCAGGGCCCCGCCGGCCGCCACGCTGGCTGTAGAAAGCGAAGTATCGTAGTCATATTTACGCATTTCGGGCAGGGCAATCGCCCCAATCGTGGCCGCGGTAGCGGTATTGGAGCCGCAAACGGCACCAAACAGGGCACAGGTGGCCTGTGTAGCTATAGCCAGGCCGCCCGGCAGGTGCCCCACCATCTTGTAAGCGAGGTCATACAAACGGGTCCCCATGCCGGCATGAAAGGCCAGAAAACCCATCAAGATAAACATCGGTATCACACTCAAAGAATACCTGGAAAAAGTGGAGAACAGCTCTGAGGAAACCATGGAAAGCGCGGCCGAGGTCGAGGTGAGGTAGCTAAAGCCGGCAAATCCCACCATGGCCATAGCATAGGCGATAGGCATTTTTAGGGCTATAAGCAGAAAAAAGCAGCAGATCCCGATCATGCCAATCAGGGTAGGGCTCATGAGCGCTCACCTCCCTTAAACTGCTGCAGCAGCTTCAAGAGGACCGTCAAAGCCAGCACCAGGAAACCGAAAGCAGCCATGTATATGAAGGGGTGAAAAATCATCTGCGTGGTTGGCGAGACCTCGCCTGTAGCGGCGATCCGGGCGCCGTATAGATAAAGGTTATATCCAATTACAGTAAGGAAAATTATAACCGGCACGTTGATAACCATGTACAGAACCTTTTGGACTATTCCGGGCAATTTTTCCACGAGAAAGCCCACCGCTATGTGCCCGTTTTCCAGGGCGCAGCGCGAAAGGGACAGGCCTACTACTGCAGCGGTAAAGAAGCCGACCATTTCATATGTACCCAAGATCGACTGGCCAAGCAGGGCGCGGCCCAAAATATTGGCCACCACCAGAGTTGCGGTAGCGGCCAGGATAATGCCGGCTAAGAAATCAAGGCCACGGCTCAATTTTATAATAAATAACTCCAGAATATGCACAGACAATCATCCTTTTTCAGCCATACGGCGGTAATAGAGCCAATATATGCCCTGGTAACTACCCGGGCCTGGCCCGCTAAGCCACAGGAGACGGTTCCACTGTCTTCCCTTCGGCCTTAAAGCTATGCTTTAAGGTGCTTTCGAACCATCCCCATGGCGCCGCCAGGCCGGTTAGTTACTATGCCTTTAAATAAATACCGGGAACCCGGCAACCGGCACCCGGGCTTTAAAAAGCAGGTCTTTCCCGGGTACCGGAACCAGGTCTGCACGGAAATACTGGTTTTTACTGGTATTCATCGGCCAGGCGCTTGACGGTTTCGAGAATTTCCTCACCGTCAAATCCCAGCTCGTTCATCTTGGCCACGAAGTCTTCCTGGATCGGACGGACTCTTTCGATCCATTTTTCGGTCTCCTCTTCATCCAGTTCGATTATCTCCTGGCCGGTCTCTTCAACCGCCCATTCCAGGGCCTCTTCATTCTGGGCATCCCACAACCCGGCAGCCACTTCTTCAAAGAAGCGTTCGTTAACCTCCAGGAAAATGTTCTGAATATCAGCAGGCAGTCCATCCCATTTTTCCTGGTTCATGGTTACAAAAAACACGGCATTGTATAAAAACGGAGTTCGGGTCAGGTAATCGGTAACTTCAGCATGCCTCCACCCCTTTAGGACCTCGACAGGGGCCAGGTTGCCGTCAACCAGGCCGCGCTGGATGGCCTCGTAGGCGTCAGGCTGGGGCATTGCTTCCGGGGTAGCCCCCAAAAGAGGCAGGGTATCGGCACTTAAGCCGGCAGCCCTTATTTTCATCCCCTGCAGATCATCCAAATTCCGGACCGGATCGCTTGTAAACAAATCTCCTGGACCTGTAGCAAGGACAAACATCAACTCGGTATCCTGCACTTCATCGGGTTGAAGCTCCTTGATGCCCTCCCAGGCCACCTTGCTGGCCATGCGGGAATCGTGGTAAACAATCCCGGGCAGCTCAAAAGCCTCCAGGATTGGAAACCGGCCGCGGGTATAAAAGAAAGCAGATAAGCCGATATCTGCCGTCCCGGCAACAACACCGCCGTAAATATCATCCGCCTCGATCAGGGTTTCACCGGGGTAACTGGTTACCTCGATGCGGCCCTCACTCGCTTCTTCCAATTCCAGGGCCCAGCCCTGCACCAGGTCCGTTTCGGCGGGGTGCCCGGCCGGAAAGAAATGAGCCAGGGGAAACTCATAGCTTTGATCTTCATCTGCAATCGTACTGTCATCAATAGCTTCAGTATCTTCTGCATCACCGGCACCGCAGCCGGCTCCCAGCACCATGATCAGGGCCAGGCCAATAAACAGCAACAGCTTTTTCATTTTGGTCCTCCTCCTAGAGTTGATCTGTGATCAACGGCCAGGGCAAAAATAAATACTCCGGTTGGAGTATCATCAGGCAAAATTATACCGGCCTGCGGCCGGCATAAGCACTTAACCAACCCTGCCGTCCTACCATGCTACACTTAACATTTTCGCTGCTTTTGTGTAAAATCCTTCCGGACGGCAGGGTTGTTGTAAATTTTTTTAGAAGGTCAGGATGGCATCGGCATCCAGGGCCAGGTCATTTAAGGTAGCCGCCCCGGCTATTGTCGCTTCCTCGACCAGGTCTTCCTGCTTGATTGCGCCACCAAAGAGCTGCATGCTCTGCTGGCAGGCCATAATTTTGATGCCCTGCCCGGCGGTTTGCTTCAGCACTTCAAGCAGGCTGGGAAACTCTCCGACTTTTACCTTCTCCGCTTCATCTTTGACCAGGTTTTTTAAACCGAGACCCAGGAAATATACCACCGGTTCTACATCCATCGCCCCGGCGGTCTGGGCCAGGATCAGTGGAGAATACAGTCTTTCCGGTGTATCGGTCCCGCTGGTCTGAACATAAAGGATCTTCTTTTTTTCAGCCATGTTAGTAAGCCTCCAATCATTTATTTTCCTTCAAAATAAAATAATGATACTCATCTCCGTCTTGCTCGATTTTCACCACACTATGTCCGGCCCGCTTGGCCCAGCGCGGTATATCTTCAGCAGAAGCCGGATCATCAGCAATAACTTCAAGCAGGCTGTTTTTTTCAAGCTGATCTATTTCTTCCCTGGCCCGCATTACCGGGACGGGGCAGTAAAGGCCAACGCAGTCAACCCGGTGTATTTTAAGCCTCCCATCATTATCGCAGGTATAATTAGCGTCACCCGGATCGGGACAGATCGGTTCATCGCAGAACGGGCAGCTGCAGGGGCCCCGTTCCGGCTTTATATCCTGTCTATTGTCGGTCATTGTTCAGCCTCCCCCTTTTTTTCCAGGTAATCCTGGATTGCCTTGTGCAAAGCGTCTGCCCCCAGGTTGGAGCAGTGCATCTTGTTACCCGGCAGGCCGCCAAGTGCTTCGGCAACCTGTTTGTTGGTAATGTTCATAGCTTCATCAACAGTTTTACCCCTGGCCATTTCTGATACCATGCTCGAAACAGCTATCGCCGCTCCGCAGCCAAAAGTAAAGTACTTCACATCTTCAATTATGTTATCTTTAACCTTGATGGTAAATTTCATCATATCGCCGCAAACCGGGTTACCGACTTCGCCCACCCCATCGGGCGCTTCAATTTCACCGATATTGCGGGGATTAGTGAAATGTTCCATAACCTTTTCACTGTACATTGGCATTGTTGTTTCCCTCCTTAAGGTACTGGTGGTAAAGCGGTGACATATTCCTGAGCAGTTTGGCTACCTCGGATAACTGCCCGGTAATGTACGGGATTTCCTCTTCCCTGCTTTCCAGGCCCGGTGCAAAAAGCAGCGACCCCTGGGCCAGCGCTGGTGGCAGGCCGATGGCTTCCAATACATGGGAAGATTTCAGGGCCTGTGAGGTGCAGGAAGATCCGCTGGAAACATAAATCCCGGCCATGTTAAGGCGCATCAAAAGGGCTTCCCCTTCCACGAATTCCACCGAAACGTTCAAGTTTCGGGGCATGCGCTTTTCAGGATGTCCGTTCAGGTGCAGGTGAGGAATCTCGCTAAACAGGCTTTCTTTAAGCTTATCCCTGAAAGCAGCCACCTGCCGGGACCGCTCTGCCAGGGACTCCCGGGCCAGCCGGGCCGCTTCGCCCAAACCCACTATAACCGGTACATTTTCCGTACCGGCCCGCAGGCCTTTTTCCTGGATCCCGCCCTCAATCAACGGCCGCAGCCGCACACCGCGGCGCACAAACAGGGCTCCGGAGCCTTTCGGGCCGTAAAACTGCTCACCGGCCAGGCTGAGCATATCCACGCCCATTTTTTCAACATCCAGGGGAATCCAGCCCGCTGCAGCTGCAGCATCGGTGTGAAAGGGAACTTCCCTTTCCCGGGCTATGGCGGCCAGTTTTTCAACC
>PUKV01000044.1 GCA_003550645.1 Syntrophomonadaceae bacterium
GATTTAAGTAAAAATGTCCTGGGGGAAGTAAACCACCTGACCCATAGCTACATAATCCCTTTCCTGAAGCTGCTCACCAACAGCTTAGTGGTCATCTTCCTTGTGGTGATGCTGCTATTGATCGAACCGGCGGTTTCCATGCTGGCCATAGCCCTGATCGGGGGCCCATATGCCGTCATCTACTTCAGCCTCCGGGAAAAACTGCGGCAAAGGGGCTTGCTGCGCTTTGAAGCAAACAAGAAAAAATTCAAGGCGGTCAGTGAAGCCTTCGGCGGGATCAAGGAGATCAAGACCATGCAGGTGGAACCCTTCTTCCTTAACAACTACCGGGGAGCCTCGCTGGAGCTGACCGGCCATGCCTTGTGGAACGCTGTTGTGGGCCAGCTGCCCCGTTATGCCCTGGAAGGGATCTGTTTTGGCGGCATTATAGTCGTTGTCCTGATCCTTTTTGTAACCAGGAAGGATACCCGCCAGGTAATCCCGCTGGCAACTCTTTTTGCTTTCGCCGGCTACCGGATCATGCCGGCCATCCAGGAAATCTTTGCTTCCTTTTCGGGGATCCAGTTCCACGAAGCGGTGCTGGAGCGGATCCACAAAGATACCACCACTCCCGGGCCCGCGGCGACAAATACTTCCAGCCCAGAAACAGATAAATCCGGGCCCCTGCCCTTTAAAAACCGGATCAAGTTAAGAAACCTCTCCTACCGTTACCCCGGCTCCGCGGAGAAGGCCTTAGCCGGAATGGGAGCTGTTAATTCTGGCGGGGATCCTGGAGCGATACCTGGCTCTTTGTAGTCTGCTCATATTTAGAATCACTGTTCTTTCGTATTCTCTGGCGGTTAACAACGGGTTTAACACGCTACTATTTCACTTCCTGATGTTCCCGGCACGTTTGTTTGAGCAATGCTGTTTCATGCTGCCTGGTCTTGTCCGAATTGAACAGGATATTAACGTTCCAGTTTTCTTATGAACTCTTATAAAAATTCTGCACTGAAAACTGGGGCTAATCCTGCTTTTCAAGCCAGTCATAGATTTCGGCAATAAATTCAGGAAAGATATCTTGCGCTTTTTTATAATGGTTGAATACTATTTCATGGTTGAGAGTTAAATAGCCATGAACCAGGATATTTCGGAATCCCCCCAATCCGCTAAGTTCGTTATATAAACCGGCGCTTATAACATTTTTAGCCGCAAGCTGCTGCAGAATTTGTTCATATTCATCAACAGGTACTTTATAGTGGCTGCTTAGAATGTGGTTCCCGATATCAAAAATAATAGAAGAGGCAACTTCTAACCCGCGCTCTACAATCCATTGCAGATCAAGATCACTTTGTACTGTTCTAAATTATTTACAGGCTTATCCTGCAGATTTTCTAATACAATTTCAAGCTTTTGTAGCCTTCCTAAAATGCTTTCTTTTTTGAATACCACTGCTCCACCCTCTTCCTTAAATATTGATTTTGAACTTTTCGCAGGTAGGCTGTATCTAAATATTTTTGCCTTGTTTTCATTTCGAAATGCTCTTGCTCCTGCTCACTGCGGATATAGATCACTATTCCGGTATTTATTACTTCATACTGAATAATTGGTGAAGCATTATTAAGGATGAGTAAGTCGAAACGTTCAGTGCCAATATTAGCCCTGATAGCAGTAATAAGCTTCCGGTAGAACTCACTGCTCGATGCTTTGTCACCGGGTAATAAAACTGCCAGATCGATATCAGAAGATGAGGTGGCAATATCCTGAGCATATGCCCCGAAGAGATAAGCAACAATAATACCTTTTGCAGCAAAAAGCTTTTTTAGCCTGCTTAAGGCTTCAGTTAGTTCTAGTTGCAATCCCGGCAAAACCTTGCCTGACGGACCCCTGTAATTGTCTTTCATGCCCATTTTAAAAACTCCCCGATGGATCTTATATCCGATCTGCAAATCAATCAATATAAATACTTGCTATCATATTATCAGGCTAATTCATAGACTTCAAGCTAAAGGTTAGTTAGTTTACGGTTTAGGATAAACGTGCTCAACTTCCACCGGCTTTAGCTGTCATGACAAAACCAGTGCTGGGGCAAGACGTAATCAATATCCTGCATGGTTCACCATTTTCATCTTTATTATTATCCCAGGGGGTATTTTTCGAGCGTCTTACGCGCGTCGTTTATATGAACGTGGCCTAAATCTCGGCCAAGGGCCAGAACTATGATAAACATCTAACCATTAGAATGGAGCCAAACCTTTGATTATTTTAAACTGCTACAGAACAAATTGCTATGCCTAAAAGCTTCTAAACTCGCTGAACAACTGCCTTTCTTCCAAAAGCGCTTGTAAGCTTAAGCAAGCCATGCAGTAAAGCAGACCCACATCAAAGGCAAAAGTTCTTTTAAGGGGTAGGTAGGGCGGGAGATAAATTGTCCCAAGTTTGAGTCTTCGCTTGCGCCATGCTATAATCAGGGCACTGTGGCGGTAACCGCCAACGACCATATAAGGATGGTTTAACACTTTTCGTTATGAATAATGATAAACCGGGCGGCAATATTTTTCAGCATATCCCCGAGAACCTTTTTTCGATCCTGGCCGGCCCACTTAAGGAGCTCCATGCGGACCTGCTATTTTTAATTTATGACCAGTATGAGCGCACCATTTATACCATCCCCCGAGAAACTATAATCGATTTATTCTGTGAATACTTAGAGACCGCGGGGACGGTCGGTGAATGGTTTGCCGAGGAGTGGACGGGACTGGAAACTGAGTGGATCGAAAAGGAACCTTCCCCTGCTCTGCCGCGGGATGCCCGGGAAAGAGCCGCTCATTTTCTGCGCAAGTTTATCGATGGAAAGTGGGTTATCCAGGAACAAAATCACGATTATTCCCTGCATATTACCCTGCCCGATTACAGTCTCTATCTTTTGGAAACATTGGATAAGATTCGCACCGGCTACCGCATGGAATTCAGGGGCAGGGTTTTAAGCGTCTACCAGAACCTGACCGGGGAAGACAGCCTCTCATATATCGCCCTGCAGCAGGCCCATGAGTCAACGGCGGAACTTATCAAGGGCCTGACCAGCCTGAACCACAGTATTAAGAAATATACGGAAAAACTGCTGGAAATGGAGAAACCGCGCGACATTATCAGCCAGATTTTTGATGAATACCAGACCAAGATCCTGGGCGAGCAGTATTACCGCCTGAAGACCTCTGAACATATCTCCAAGTATAGAACCGGGATTTTAGGCCGGGTTAAAGACTGGCAGGCAAACCGCCCGGAAATTATCAGCCAGGCTGAGCGGATGGTTACGGAAAAACAGGCCGCAAGCCGCGGGGAAGCAGAAAACATGATCTACAGCTGGCTGGAAACTATTGAAGATTCTTTTACCGGCATGGACAATATCCTGGCGGAGATAGACCGCCGCAATTCACAGTATGCCCGTTCGGCCGTAGAAAAGCTGCGCTTCCAGATTCAGCAGGGCCGCGGGATTGAACAGCAATTAGTGGTTCTGCTGCGTTACCTGGCCCAGCGGACCCGTGCAGAAGGGGAACAGGAAGAGCTGCCTTTCGAGGTAGAGCGCAGCCTGCGCCTTTTTCGCCAGCAGGCGGTGGACGAGCTCAGCGTGAAAATGCCAGCCCAGAGCAGAAAACAGCATGACCCGCAGCCGATCAGGTTAAATGAAATCGACCGGGCTATCCGGACCAGCAAACTAAAACGCTTTAAAGAGCGGGTGGGCCAGGAGATTACGGTAGATGAAATCAACCGCTATGTTACTGGGGAGCTGTTAAAAAACAGGCCGTCAATGCCACTTAGCGCCAGCCCGCTCAAAACCCGGGACCAGTGGGTTAAGCTGATCTACATCCTTCTTTACAGCCGTTCCCGGCGGGCCAAGTTTAAGTTGAGAGGCCCGCGCAGTAAAACGGTGCAGCTGGCCGGCGGTAAAATTGAGCTGCCCGCTTTGATCCTGGAGCGAAAGGAGCAGGCTAAATGAGCGGCTTTGCCAGCCTTTATGATCAGCTAAGTGACCGCGAGAAGCAGCAATTCAGTGAAACGCTTAATTTGCTGCTGGCCAAAACCTACCTGGTTTATGAGCGCGAAGAAGACCGCCGCCATTACCGCTTCGTGGAGAAAAACCTGGAGCTTTTTACCCGCTACCTGGAAATGGCCCGCTGGAGCCTTTATTTGCAGAAACAGTACATGGTTATTCAACTCTACAACATGGATGAAAGAAACCGCTATAGTTTTAATCTCCAAGAAACCATTTTTCTACTGATTTTAAGGCTGCTGTATGATGAAAAGCGACGCGACCTGCGCCTGACCCAGCAGGTACTGGCCAGCGGGTGGGAAATCCAGGAAAAATACCTGGCCCTGCAGATAAAAAGCCGTCTTCCCTCAAAGGAGGTTACCCGCCGCATTTTGAAAAGGTTCAGTTCCTTTGCTTTGCTTGATTTAAAAAAAGGGCACTGGCGGGACCCGGAAGCTGTTTACCAGCTTTATCCAACCCTGCTGTTAGTGATCAACCCGGGGGACTTAGATGCGCTCACCGACTGGCTGCGGGAACAGGCCGAACCGGAAAAAACCGGCAGTGAGGGGATTAATGAAAATGAAGGTGAGGATGAAATTTTCTTAGAAGATACTAATGGCTGGGCAGAGGGTGAGGATTAGATCATGCGGCGTTTAAGTAAAATCAAGCTGATTAACTGGCACTTTTTTACCAATGAAACCATTCCTTTAGATGGCGACACTTTAATCACCGGTGACAACGGCGCCGGTAAATCGACCCTGATTGATGCTCTGCAGGTAGTAATCGTGGCCAACCTGAAAAAGGTGCGGTTTAATTCTTCGGCCATGGAAGACCGCACCACCCGCGATATCCGAACCTACCTGCGCGGTAAAACGGGAGTTGAAGGCAAAGCCAACTACCTGCGCAATGAAGATTTTACCAGCTATATCGTCTTAGAAATTACCCGCACTAAAACCAACAAACCGTACCTGATCGGTGTGGTCTTTGACTATTTCCACACCTCCGGTGAAGAAGAGCATGTATTCTTTCGCATCGACGAAGAACTTTTGCATGATAATCTTTTCTTTAAAGGGCCCAGTGAACTGCGCAACCGCAGCGAATTTTTCAATTACCTGAAGGCCCGTGAAATAAAGCACCAGCAGTACCGAGGCGATCTTAACCGCTATATCTATGATCTGCGACAGCTTTTTGGAGGAGCCAAGGAATCTTTCTTTTCCCTTTTTACCAAAGGAATCTCATTTTCCCCGCTGACCGACCTGCGCACTTTCGTCTACGACTATATCTTAGAACAGCAAACCCTCGATGTGGAAAGTATGCAGGAATATTTCGAGAAGGTCCGCCAGGTGGAGCATTTGATTGAAACTACCAGGGCGGAAATAGCCGTGCTGGAAATAATTGAAACCCGGTACCGGGAAATTGAAAAGCTGCGAGAAACTTTGAAAACCAACGATTACATGGTCCACCGGGCTTCCCATGAGGCGAAGCTGGAGGAGATTGCCTTAAAAAAACAGCAGAAAACTGAGATTGCTAAAAAAAGAGCTGCTCTGGAAGAGAAAATTGAAGAAAAAAGAAAAGAGAAAGAAAATATAAAGGAAACCCTGCGCAGCCTGGAAGAAGCGATGCAGGCAAATGAAGCGCGTCGCAGAGAAGAAGACTTGAAGCGCCAGGTTGAACAGCTGCGGGAAAAACTGGACGGGTTGGAGCAGAAGGAAAAGCGTTTAAAGGAGGACCTGCGGACTGAATGGAGAGAGTTTAAGGCCCTGGCAGCAGTGCTGGAGAAGATGGAGGCGCCACCTGCCCTGGCCCAACCCCTGCAGCAGGCACAGGAAGGCTGGATTAAGGCTGCGGAGGCAGAGACGGCAGTAAAAGCCTTCCCAGAAGATTTAAACAAAGCGGCTTTCGCCTGGTCGGAAGCAATGAACTGGTTAAATCTGCAGAAAGAGCGCCTGCAGGTGCGTCGTGAGGAGCTGCGCGAAGAAGAAAAGCGCCTGAGAGCTTTAATCAGCAACCTTGAGCAAAACCGGGTCTTAGGGCCCGAATCGCCTACGATGAAATTAAAGGCAGTTTTGGAAGAACACCTCCTGACCCCTACCGGGGAAAAGGCCCCTGTTCATGTCTTTTGCGAGGCCATTGATTTAAAAGATGAAACCTGGCGTAATGCCATAGAAGGGTACCTGCACACTCAGAAATTTGACCTGCTGGTCCCACCGGACTATTTCGACCAGGCTTTAAACTTATATGAACGCCACAAGTTCAGCCTGCAGATTGAAAGGGTCGGCCTGGTTAACAGCGCCCGCCTGCTGAAAGAAGGGCGGGCGGCCCGGGAAGGCAGCCTGGCCGAAGAAGTTTCCGCCCCCGTGGATTATATCAAAGCTTACGCTGACTGGCTGCTCGGGGCGGTGATGAAGTGCAATAACGAAAGTGAACTGAAACAGCACCGGCGGGCCATTACAGCAACCGCTATGCTCTACCAGAACCACAGCGCCCGCCAAATTCCGAAAAGCCGTTATGAGACTCCCTTTATAGGGCAGGAAGCAATCAGGACCCAGCTGGCCCGCAACCGTAACCGCCTTGAGCTGGTCAAAAAAGATCAGGCGGAGCTCAATGCCAGGTTAGAACAGACAAAACAGGTCAGCGGTCTCAGCAGCGATAAAAGTGACCGCTACAACCACTGGCAGGAAGAAGTCCTGCTCCTGCGCGGAAAAGATGGGGTTGCCGCAGAAATAGAGGCAGTTCAGTCCAAAATCATGTCTCTCGATTTTAGCGAATATGATCGCTTAAAGGAAGAACATACCGGGAAAAGCACCGCTCTTGAAACATTGGATGGCGAACTGCAAGAGATGAGCAAGCGGGAAGGCAGCCTGGAGACAGAGCTGGCAGCAGTAAAAGAGCAACTCTTGCAGCTGGCCGCTGACAGCAAAAACCTAAAAGAGCAGCTGGAAACCTTCACTTCCACACTCGGTCCGGAGCTGAAAGAACGCTGCCTGAGCAAGTGGGACAAAGAGGTTAAAGCCCGCCCTCCCCAGGCCCTTTACGCCAATTACAGCAGCAACCGGGAAGGGATCAATACAAAAATCGTCCGGCAGAGGGAAAGCCTGGTTAAAGAGCGCAGTGAATATACCAATCGCTACAATTTCCCTGGCGATCCGGAAAGCGAGAACAATGATGCTTTCCGCAGTCGCTATGAGCTGCTGCTCGAGAGCCACCTGCACCAGTATGAAGACCAGGCCCGGGAAGCGCTGGAAAAAGCCCGGCAGAGCTTCCAGGAGCATTTTATAGCCAGGCTGGGCGAATATATTGAGAGGGCCAGACAGGAGATAAACGAGCTGAACCGGGCTCTGAAGGGTATGCGCTTCGGCAATGAAGAATATTACTTCAGCCTGACTGCCAGGACGGAAACCAGGCATTACTACAAGATGATTACCGATTCCGGGATTTACGAGGGTTCCATTTTCCGACCGGCCTTTTTTGAAAAACATGGAGATGCCATTAACGACCTCTTCAAAGAAATTACCAACCGCGACAATGAACTGGTGGATACGGTCCACGAACTGACTGATTACCGGAACTACCTTGATTTTGA
>PUKV01000148.1 GCA_003550645.1 Syntrophomonadaceae bacterium
CTGTTATTTTCAGCAGGAGGTGGTTTTGCTGAACTGGCAGGGCTTTTTTTTAGTCAGTTAATCATGATTAATATATACCTGGCCCTATTCAACCTGCTTCCCATCCCTCCCCTGGATGGGTCCAAGATTTTAATGTCATTTCTATCAGATGCTCACCTTGGATTATACCGTCAACTGGAACGTTACGCACCGTTGATTTTGATCGGTTTAATAATTTTACCTGGCTGGTTACCGGGTACCGGGATGCTGGGATCGATAATATTTCCACTGGCCCGGTTTGTCTTGATGATTTATGAAGCAATAATCCAGTTTATACCGGGCTTGTAACCGGTTCAATATAACAGGGAGGATAGTATTAGATGGAAAAAAAGACCGTGTTTTCAGGAATTCAGGCTTCCGGCTCCCTGCACCTGGGAAACTACCTGGGAGCGATTCGCAACTGGGCGGCAATGCAGTACCAGTATAACAACTATTTTTGTGTGGTTGACCTGCATACGATTACCGTTCCCCAGGATCCTGCCACCCTGAGGGCAAAAATTAAAGAAGTTGCAGGCCTGCTTTTTGCTGCCGGCATAGCAGCCGAGAATTCGGTAGTGTTCATACAATCTGATGTCAAGGCCCATTCTGAACTGGCCTGGTTATTAAATTGCATAACACCCATGGGCTGGCTGCACCGTATGACCCAGTTCAAGGAAAAATCGGAAAAGCAAAAAGAAGAAGTCAGCGTGGGGCTTTTTGACTACCCTGTTTTGCAGGCTGCGGACATCCTTTTGTATGATACCCACATGGTACCGGTAGGAGAAGATCAAAAACAGCATGTGGAACTGTGCCGCGATATCGCCCAGCGCTTTAATTATCGTTATGGCGATGTATTTGTCCTCCCGGAAGCCCATATCCCTCCTGTTGGAGGAAGGGTGATGGGGCTTTCCAACCCCGAGAAAAAAATGAGCAAAAGCGAAGAAAAAAAAGAGGACTCTATATTTCTTTTGGATCCGCCGGACCAGATCAGGAAAAAAATTAAAAAGGCTACCACGGATTCTCTGCGGGACATCAGCTTTGACGAGAAGCGGCCCGGTGTGTATAACCTGCTGACCATCTACCAGCTGCTGACAGATAAAAGCAGGGAAGATATTGAAAATCATTTTGCCGGCAAGTCCTATAAAGACCTGAAGGAACAGGTCGCCGAAGTGGTGATTGAAAGTTTGAAGCCGCTTCAGGAGCGTTATCATGAGTTGACCGGCGAAAAAGGATATTTGGATGATATGCTCGAAAGAGGAGCGATCAAGGCCGGGGAACAGGCTGAAGAGAAAATGCGGCAGGTTACAGAATCCATGGGTTTAAAATAAGGGGTTTTAATGGTAGAACAGGCAGAATATAAAATTAAATTGCCTACCTTCGAGGGGCCTTTCGACCTCCTGTTTCACCTGATCAAAAAAGCGGAGGTTGATATATGGCAGGTCTCAATTGCCGATATTACCGAGCAATACCTGGCCTACCTGCAGTCGATGAAGGAGCTGAACCTGGAGATAGCAAGCGAATTTTTGGTCATGGCCGCTACTTTGCTCCGCCTGAAATCAAAATTGCTGCTGCCCCGTTCGCCAAAATTCCAGGAACAGGATGAAGAGGAAGAACTTTTTGAGATAAATACTGCCGAGGAACTATTTCAGCGCCTGGAAGAGTACCGCGCTTTCAAGAAAGCAGCCCTCCACCTGCGACAGAAGGAAGAAGAACAAAAGAAGGTATTCCTCAGGTCCACCGGGGGCCAAAAAATCATGGTTTTTACCCAGCAGGAGTCGGTCTACACAATCTGGGAAGGCGCTCATCATCTGAGCGAAATCATGCAGCGCTTTGCCAAGATTGCCGCCCAGCGTGAATATGTGCCTGCTTTTAGCGCTGTAGAAGATTTTGTGATTGCCCGGAAAGCCGATTACATCTACGCAGTTTTAAGGCAAAAGAGGCGATCTGTGCCAATGAAGGACTTTGTAATCGAATCGAGCTTGTGGGAGGTAATCATTACTTTTATAGCCCTGCTGGAAATGTCGAGGCAGAGAAAAGTCAACTTGCTGCAGGATCGGCCCTTTGAACCGATCCTGGTTTCGTTGATTGAAAAACAACCGGAACTGTTCCAGCCGGAGGAGGGTGAAAGTGGAGAAAGAACAGCAAAAGAGAGCTATTGAAGCCCTGTTGTTTTTGAGTGAGGAACCGGTGAAAACGGACAAGGTAGCAGCAGCCCTTTCAACCACCTCCGTTGAAGCCGAAAAGATGATCGAGGAATTACAGGAAGAACTATCAGCACAGGGTCGGGGCCTGCAAATTTTTGAAGCGGCTGGAGGATACCAGATGGGAACCCGCCCAGATCTGTCTTCCTTCCTTGAAAAAGCATTTAGCGAAGAAGTATCCAGCAACCTCTCCACTGCCGCTCTTGAAGTCCTGGCTATTGTCGCTTATAAACAGCCGGTAACCAGGATTGAAATTGAATCTATTCGCGGGGTCAGGAGCCAGCATGTCCTCGATAACTTATTAAAACGCAAATTGATTAAAATAAGCGGACGCAAAGAGGGGCCTGGACGGCCGCTGTTGTACGTCACTACTGCTGATTTCTTAAAGTATTTTGGGTTGAAGGACCTTGGAGAGCTTCCGGAACTGGAAGTGGAAAATGAAGGGGCCGAATAAATACAGGTGGTTATGCTGATTATGCGTCTGGCAAAATACCTGGCCAGGGCCGGTGTTGCTTCCCGGCGCCATGCCGAAGAGATAATCAGGGCTGGTAGGGTATGCGTTAACGGCTCAATTGCCGACCAACCCCAGGCCCAGGTGAAGGGTAATGATACGGTAACAGTTGACGGTGAACTTATTACGGAGTTTGAAGAAAAGGTTTATCTTCTCCTGCACAAGCCAAAGGGGTATATTTCGACCGTCCATGACACCCACAACCGGCTGACGGTAATGGACCTGGTAAAGGATGTAAAAAAACGCCTGTACCCTGTTGGGAGGCTTGATTCAGACACCAGCGGTATCCTGCTGATGACTAACGACGGGGACCTGGCCAACCGGCTGACCCACCCCAGCTATGAGGTCAAGAAAGTATACCTGGTTCATGTTAACGGCATTCCCGGAGAAGAAGCACTCATGCAGCTGCGGGAAGGAGTGGTTATCGAAGGCCGGAAAACAGCTCCTGCCGGGGTCAGGTTGATCAAGCAGTTTACCGGTACGGTTAAAAATGAAGCCCTGCTGGAAATAACCCTGATCGAAGGCAGGAAGAGGCAGGTCAAAAAAATGTGTGAAGCGGTTAACCACCCTGTGGCAAGCCTGCACCGGGAAGAGTTTGCCGGGCTTAAGGCAGGTAGTGTGCCGGAGGGTGCATACCGGCACCTTACTGATCAAGAAGTCAGCAACATTTACCGCCAGGTCAAGCTATAAAATGGTTCATATTCTTGCAAATTGCTTATATTAATGAGAGAATAGAACTGCTTTTAAATCAGGCAGGCCTGGATTTGATTAATTAAGTTCCGGGGAGAAAAATAATTGCACAATAATAAGCAAACCCGCGGCATCAGGGTAGCTACAACTGTAGAGAACAATGTTTCAGAAGAAATAATACCGGCTACCCGGGAACTGTTAACCAGATTACTAGAAGATAATAACATTGATACCAAAGATATTGCTGCTGTATTTTTTTCTGCCACCCCTGACTTAAACAGCGCCTTCCCGGCTAAAGCAGCCCGGGAAATGGGCTGGCTCGATGTTCCATTGTTTTGCCAGGTTGAAATAGACGTTCAGGGGTCGCTGGAAAAATGTATCAGGATCATGATGCTGGTTAATACTACCCTTGAACAGGAAGAGATAAAGCATGTGTACCTGAAAGAGACAACCAGGCTAAGAGAGCAATAGTTTTATCAATTTTTACTATAAAAAAAGGGATTTAACGTGGAAGAGCGAATTAGACATAAAATGCCAAAAGAAAAGAAATACGCAAAGATTGCTATAGACGGGCCAGCCGGTGCAGGAAAAAGCACTGTTACCAGGGAAGTTTCCCGCCGCCTGGAACTGAAATACTTAGATACGGGAGCGATGTACAGGGCCATCACACTAAAATTAATTGAAAAAGGTATTGATTTAAACGACCTTGCCAGAGTTAAAGAGGTCCTGGATAAAACCGAGATCAAGCTCAACGACAGGCAGGAAGTATTTCTTGATGGTAAAGATGTTACCGGAGCTATTCGCGAAGCCGAGGTGAACAGGCTTGTTTCCCCGGTATCTGCCATATCCCTTGTCCGCCGCCGTTTGGTCGATATGCAGAAGGCGATCGCATCAGAATCAAACGGTATTGTCATGGAAGGCCGTGATATAGCATCCAGGGTCATGCCCGATGCTGATTTCAAGTTTTACCTGGATGCCTCGATTGAAGAAAGGGCGCGGCGGCGCCGGATAGAACAGCTGGGTAAGGGAAATGACATGACCGAGGATGAAGTAATCGCAGAAATAAAAAACAGGGATATTATCGATTCCGGGAGGGAAGATTCACCGCTGACCAGAGTAGAT
The DNA here is from genome assembly GCA_003550645.1 of Syntrophomonadaceae bacterium. Classification (GTDB taxonomy): domain Bacteria; phylum Bacillota; class Dethiobacteria; order DTU022; family DTU022; genus B1SED10-74M. The sequence continues at coordinate 4,543 of PUKV01000148.1, forward strand.
GATGCGATAGTAATAGATACCACTGACATGGCATTTGAAGCGGTTGTAGATAAGCTTGTCAACATCGTCAAAAGCAAAGTGTCCTGAAAAAGCCAGGTGAGAATTGTGCTTTATCAGATAGTCCGTTTGTTTTTTATGATCATTTTAAAAATGCTGTACCGGGTAAAAGTTCACGGAAGAGAAAACATACCAGGGCGCAAGCCGTTTATAATTTGTTCAAATCATATAAGCTGGTGGGATCCTGTTGCGATCGGGGCAGCTTTTCCCGGTTCTTACCGGATCCATTTCATGGCTAAGAAAGAGCTCTTCAGCAACTTTATATTTTCCTACTTGCTGCGTAAAGCATGTGCCTTTCCCCTGAACCGCAAAGATGCCGATTACGCGGCAATCAGAAAAGCTTATCAACTACTCGAGGACAGGCAGGTGTTGGGTCTTTTTCCGGAGGGTTCACGAAGTAAAAGCGGGAAACTACAAAAACCTTATAACGGTGCAGCTTTGATTGCTGTTCGCAGTGGTGTGCCAGTTTTGCCGGTTGCCATAAACGGGCCTTATCGACTTTTCAAACCACTTCATCTCTTTATAGGACCGCCCTTTGTATTACCGCCTCTCAATTATAATCAAAAAGAGGGAAAAAAAGCCCAGCTGGAAAAGATGAGCCATCATATTATGGGACATATTAAGGATTTGCTTCCTGAGTATAGCAAGAATTGATTGTATGGAGTGATCATTTGCAGGTTATTCTGGCAGACAAGGCCGGTTTTTGTTCCGGGGTAAACAGGGCTATCAACCACCTCCTGGACCAGGCTGCCCGTTACGGGAGCGGCTCTACCCTTGGCCCCCTGGTCCATAATGAAGAAGTTGTCTATTATTTGAAGCAGCGGTCGGTTGCCTCCATTGAAAACCCGGAAGATGCAGAGGGTTCATTTTTAGCAATTCGGACCCATGGCGTAACACCCGACATGCTGGAAAGGTTATACAGCCTTGAAGATATTGCGATAATTGATTTGACCTGCCCCCGGGTTCAACGGGTTCAAAAAAAGGCCGCCCAGCTGCGCGAGCAGGGCTTTAACATAGTTATTTTCGGCAATGCTGAGCACCCGGAAGTGCAGGGTTTACTCGGTTGGTCTGGTGGAGATGCAACAGTTATTTCTTCCCTGGAACAGCTGGAAAACCTGGTCATTGAACCGCCTGCGGGCCTGATTGCCCAGACAACAAGTGATCCGGGTTTATATGATCAGGTGAAAAAAACTTTCAAAGAAAAAAATCCAGGTGGGCAGGTCTATGATACCCTTTGCCCGGAAACTAAACTCAGACAGGGAGAAATTATAAATTTGGCCAAAAGGGTTGAAGCGCTGGTTGTAGTTGGCAGTGAATCCAGCGCTAATACAAAAGCCCTTTATGATTGCTGCCGGCAGTTAAAGCCATCCTGCCGGATTAATAATGCAAGGGAGTTGCCTGAATCTTTTCTGCGCCGATACAAAATATTCGGTGTCACCGCAGGAGCGTCAACTCCCCCGTGGACGATTAAGGAGGTCGTGGAGAGCATGGAGAATGAAAACTTGGAAGTCAAGAACGAGGAGCAATTTGACTTTGATGTTGAAGTCAAAGTCGCCCAGGTGGGCGAACAGGTCGCGGGCAAAGTAGCCCGGGTCACAGATGAAGAGGTTTACGTCGATATCGGCGCAAAAACCGAAGCAACTCTACCCGTCAATGAAGTTCATCTCGATGAAGGAAAAGGACTGGCGGACATCTTTACTCCGGAAGATGATATCGAGGTAACCGTGCTGGAGACGGAAGAGCAGGAGGGTAAAGTGGTCGTCTCTCATAAAAGACTGGCCAGGGATAAACGCTTAACAGAGATCGAACAGGCCCACAATGAGGAAACCATCATGGAAGGCAAAGTCAAGCAGGTGGTTTCGGCCGGCCTGGTCATGGACCTTGGGTCCGGTGTCGAAGGGTTTATGCCCGGTTCCCTGGTGGACATTAAATTTATTCCTGATTTTAATATATTCAAGGATCAAACCCTGCAGTTCAAAGTCCTGGAATACAACCGTGATAAAGGAAAGATCATTTTAAGCCGTAAGAAAATCCTCGAAGAAGAACTGGCGAAGAAAAAAGAAGAAACTTTGAACTCCCTGGAAGTAGGATCTACTATTACCGGGACTGTAAAAAGGCTGACCAATTTTGGCGCTTTTGTTGATGTGGGCGATATCGACGGTCTGGTGCATATTTCTGAGCTGGCCTGGGAAAGGGTTGGACATCCGAGCGAGGTTTTGAGCAACGGCGACCGGGTGGAAGTAAAAGTGCTCGAGGTTATCCCCGAAAAAGAAAGGATCAGCCTGAGCATCAGAAAAACTCTGCCCGATCCCTGGACCAGGGCGGTCGAAGAACTTGAAAACGAGCAGATAGTTACAGGCAGGGTTACCCGCCTGGTTAACTTTGGAGCTTTTATAGAAATCAAACCGGGGGTAGAAGGCCTGGCCCATATTTCACAACTTGCCGATTACCATGTTAACCATCCTTCCGAAGTGCTCAGCGAAGGAGAAGAAACCGAAGTTAAGATTCTTGAAATTAAACCTAAAGCAAAGCGAATCAGCCTCAGTATAAAAGATGGGCGGGGGACTGCTGTAGTAAACCAGGAAGTCAAAGAAGAAGAAGAAATGGAAGACGGCAGCGTAACCCTCGGTGATGTTTTTGGCAACCTTTTTGATAAAGAACAATTAACAGCAGCACACCAAGAGGGGCAGGACCAGGAAGAAGAGGTTAAAGCTGAGGTCAGTAAGGAAGCTAATGAGGCTGACAGCACCGCAGAAAAAGAAGCAGAGGAATCAGCTGAAGAAGAAGGCGAAGCTGAAATCAATGAACCGGAAGAAGAACCGGATGCCGCCGCTGAGACTGTCCCGGAACAGGAACCTTCTGAGGCAGTAGAAGAAGCAGCAGCAGCAGAAGAAGAAGAAGAA
>PUKV01000006.1 GCA_003550645.1 Syntrophomonadaceae bacterium
CTAAAAATTTTATCGCGCATGGAACGTCCCTGCCAGTAGGGAATGATGGTTTCCTCCTGGATATTCTTAACTTCCTCGTTTACTTTAAAGGAGATGGTTTCCCGGTCATTAATCACATTCAGGTCTTCCACGGTGTGGCAGCACAGCTCGGGGTAAGTCGGCGCGGACTGCGGCTGCGGCCCTCTTTCACCTACAATCAATTCACCAGCATTGATACAGATAGTTTTTTTCTCCATCATGTTTTTAAAGGTCAGCGCCCTGAGCATTGGTGCTGATACTTTTCCTTCATACTGGCTGTAAGCTTCTGTAACCAGCACCGCCCTTTCTGCTGTAATAGTCGGTTCGGTATTTACGCTTTGCCGTCTTAATTGTTGCACCCGATCATTCATACCCCTTATTTCTTCGGTCATTTCAATCATCCTCACTGAGTATTATAATCCCCTGCGCTTCAAAACGGGCTTTAATGTAGCTAAGCTCCTCCGCGGTGGGGGTTTCAATTGCCCCGGGACGGAATTCAAGGTCTAGCCTGGCATATTTGGCGGTCCCATAATTATGGTAAGGGATTAATTCCAGTTCGCTAAGCCCGCATTCCACCAAAACTTCAGCAACGGCATCGATATTGCTGTTATAATCATTGATCGCGGGGATAACCGGCATCCTCACTCTAACCCGGGCGCCTGTCTCGATCAAGCATTTCAGGTTATCTATGGCCAGGCGACTTGATATCCCGGTATATTTCCTGCTTTTTAGGTCATTAACCAGCTTCAAGTCATACAGGAACAGGTCGGTGTAAGCGGCAGTCTTTTCCAGGACCGGCCGGGGGGCATAACCGGAAGTGTCGATTACAGTGTGAACGGCTTCCCTGCTGAAAGCTTTAAGCGCCTCTTCCAGGAAACCAGGCTGCATCAGGGGTTCACCCCCGGAAAAGGTAACACCGCCCCCGGAATTATCGAAAATCAAGCGATCTTTCAGGACCTCTTTAACCAGCTCCCCAACACTATATTCATTTCCCACTGCTTCAAGGGCTTCAGCCGGGCAGGCCGCGGCACATTTAAGGCAGCGTGAGCAGAGGTTGCGGTCTATAACCGGACCGGTTTCACCCACTCGCACTGCTTCTTCCGGGCAGGCATCCATGCAGGATCCGCAACCCAGGCAGCGATCGGGCTGCCGCATGATATCAGCCTCAAGACTGATGCTTTCCGGGTTTTGGCACCACCAGCACTCCAGGGGGCAGCCTTTAAAGAAAACAGTGGTCCTTATTCCGGGTCCGTCGTGCAGCGAGTAGCGCTGAATATTAAATATAATTCCTTTTGTCATACCTGTTTCCTGTTTACTGTCTATCCTTTCACTTATTACCTTTCACTTATTAAGTTTATCATATATTTCCCTGGCCGTTTTAGTTACAGAAAGTCCTCCCCGGCCGGTGCAGCGCAGTTCGGGCGGCAGCATTTTGCCGCAGCTGTACATGGCTGCTATGGTTTCATCAAGGGGGATGACGCTGTCATAGCCGGCCAGGGCCATGTTGGCACAGGCTACAGCGTTAAAGCCGGCCATGATGTTTTTGCCCAGGCAGGGCACCTCCACCCGTTCTGCCACCGGGTCACAGACCATACCCATAACATTTTGCAGGGCCATGGCTGCAGCATCAAAACCTTCCTGGACGGAGCCATTCATGATCTGGACCAGGCCTGCCGCCGCCATGCCGGAAGCGGATCCGCACTCGGCCTGGCAGCCGCATTCCTCGGCGGCAAAAGTGCTGTTTTTGGCAACCAGGACCCCAATCAGGCCTGCTGCAAGCAGTCCCTTCACAACCTGGTTTTTGCCCGGGCCCATTTCTTCAGCAACGGCGAACAGTGCCCCCGGCAGGGTACCGCATGAACCGGCCGTCGGGGCGGCCACGATTACACCAAAGGCGCTTTTTGTTTCCATTACTGCACTTATACTGGCTATCAGGCCGGCATTTAATTCCCCCCCGATCAGCCTGTCTTTGCAGTTGAATATTTTCTGGGATTGCGCTCCTAAGATGCGGTCCTGGTAATCGGTTCCGGATAGACCTTCCTGCACCGACTGTTCCATGGTTTGGACCAGCTCCCGGGCCATATTGTAAACTTCTTTTTCAGTTATATCACCGCGGGCACTTTCATAACGTAAGGCCAGCTCCCACAAATCCAGCTCTTCCTGTTCGGCCATGGTTAACGCTTCAGCAGCGCTTCCAAAAGGAACCCGGCATCCTTTCCGCGACCGGACCGGCAGGCCCGGTTCGATCCGGATAACCGCCTCCGCTCCGGTTTGATCCTGTAAGTTTTTTAGCTGATCGTCATTTAGTTTAAACCCGGTTTTAAGATTGATTAATCCTTTCCTCCCCTTTAGGGAAGCAGTTATATAATCATAACCGGTCACAAATTCTTTAATGACCTGTTGGTATTCGTTTAAGGTGCGGCTGTCCAGATCATGGTAAAAGAACAGGGTTTCATGAAAATCCCCGCCGATTGATACTAGAAAACCGTCGATTTCAATAATTTCAACCATCCCCCCGCCGGTAGAAAGGCAGGTCATGTGCCTCTCTTCCCCGCTGCCGGTAGAAGCTTTGATCCGGTAAGTGTTGGGGTGTTCGGCGGTAAAAGGAGTAACCTGGAAGACCAAATCCAACTTATTTTGCCGGGCAATTTCCAGGGCATCTCTTAACCGGTGATCGTTTAAATCCATGCCCAGCAGGCCTCCGGCCAGTCCGATATCCGCTCCCTGCTCATGATATGTGGAAGCCAGGGAACCGTCGGGGTCAAATTCAACCAGGCACTTGCTGCAGGGTGCCTGTAAAAGCTGGCGGACAATGCGGCCGATTCGAACCGAAGCGGCGGTATGCGAGCTTGAGGATCCACGCATAACCGGGCCGATTACATCGTTGAAAATGCTTGGCGGTTGTTTTTCCATTTAATCCTCCTGGTAAAAAAGCATCCTTAAGCTAATCACTGCCTTCGCCCTTGATTACAGCCAGTGGAAGCAGGCGGGCCACTTTGCTGCTCATGCCTATTTCTGTAAAAGTATCAATAACCAGCTCGATATCCTTGTAGGCCTGGGGCGCTTCATCCAGGTAAGCCTTAAAATTGCGCCCGGAAACAAGCACTTCAGCAAGCCTTCCCTTCAGATCGTCAACCGATATTTCTTTTTTTGCCGCTCTCCGGGACAGGACCCTGCCGGCACCGTGATTGACGGAGTTGTATATTTTTTTTACTTCTTGTTCAGCGCGGACGACGTAAGAAGCGGTGCCCATGCTGCCCGGAATTAATACCGGATGTCCTGTGGAAAGGTACTTCTTTGGGTTTTCCGGGTGCCCGGGCGGCAGGGCCCTGGTAGCTCCTTTGCGATGAATTAAGACTTCTTTAGCGTTAATATTTTCAAAACGGGCCGTGTTGTGGGCCACATCGTAAACCAGGCCCAGGTCAAACCGGCTGTCATCGTCTTCGAAAACGCTGCTGAAAGCTTTACGGACATCATCGGTAATCCACTGGCGGTTGCAAAATGCAAAATTAATGGCGCAGGCCATCGCAGCCAGGTATCTCCGACCGGTCCCAGAATTTATAGGGACGGAAGCCAGGCCTGCAGAAGGCAGTTCAATGTTGTGCCTGGGAGCCTTCTTTTTCATGGTTGCGGTGTAATCGGTGCAGATCTGGTGTCCAAAGCCCCTGCTGCCGGTATGGATCAACACCGTCAGCATGCCTTCCCGCAAACCGTAAAGGTTGGCAGTTTCCCGCTCAAAAACGGTGTCTACGTAGCCGAGTTCAATAAAATGATTGCCGCCTCCAATCGTGGAGAGCTGGAGGCCGCGTTTTTGTGCTTCCTTACTCACTGCCCCCAGGTCGGCCCCCGAAATGCATCCACCGTCTTCTATGGCTTCCAGGTCTTCAGGCCTGCCGTAACCCTGATCGACCAGGAACGGGACGCCCTCATGAACCAGGGGGGTGAAATGAGAGCTGATAAAAGCTTCATGTTTGCTCCTGCGCCCTACACCGCTTGGCACCCTTTTTTCTATGGCTTTGATCAGTGCTCTTAAGGTGCTCTTATCCAGCCCTTCGGGATCAATATTAGTCCGCAAAAGCCTGACCCCGCAGTTTATGTCCATGCCGACTGCTCCAGCCGATACCAGTCCCTCCCCGGCATCCATGGCCATTACTCCACCGATGGGAAGACCAAAACCGCTGTGGATATCGGGCATTCCAATAACGGGATCTATAACACCCTCCAGGGAAGCGGCATCCATCAACTGCTGCAGTGATTGATCTTCGGCAAAGGAGTGGAAAAGCTGCCGGTTTAAAAAAACCAGGACATCGGCTCTCATCTTTCCACGCCGCTGTATACGGTAACAATTATTTCCGGCCGGTTCCAGTAAAGACACAGCTGCCAACCCCCTTTCTCCAGGACAATTATCCGGTTCCGGCTTTTCGCAATTCAGGTCATGTCCTGCTTCCCGGAAAGGTTGTCCGTCCCGGAAAGCAGGGCCGGGCCAGGATCAAGTTTTGACGGACATATTTTCCAGAAGCTTTTTGAGTGCGGGTAAAACATTGTCATTGGTTAGTGGAAAATGAATCGGGGTTATGGAAATGTATCCCTCCCTGACTGCCCTGGTATCGGCATCTTCATCTTCATTTTCGTCGACCACCAGTTCGCCGGCAAGCCAGTAGTATACCCTGCCCCTGGGATCAATTCTTTTCTCGAAAGCATTGCGGTAGCGCCTGTTGCCGAGACGGGTTGCCCGGGCGCCCTTGATGTTATCTACATCGGTGGGAATATTGATATTGATCAATGTTGAAGCCGGCAGAGCCGCTTCTAAAAGCAGGGGGAACAGCCGGCAAACAAATTGCCCGGCAAAGTCAAAGCTCCTTGCGTCCCCGTTTCCGGTAAGCGATACGGCTATCGATGGGATCCCCATAATCAGGCCTTCCACGGCCGCAGAAACCGTTCCGGAATAAAGTACATCCGTACCCAGGTTGCTGCCCCGGTTAATGCCCGATATGACCAGGTCCGGTTTATCATCCAGGATCGCTTCAATAGCCAGCTTAACACAATCAGAGGGAGTACCGTTAACACACCAGCCGGTAAGTCCAGGGTTATGAAAGTAGCTTATTTCGTCTACCAGCAGCGGTCGGTGCATGGTGATGGCATGTCCGATAGCGCTGCGTTCCCGGTCAGGTGCTACTATGGACAGCCTGTAACCGTCCCCCTTATCGTACAGGCACTGGCTGAGGCGCTGTATGCCCTCTGCATATATCCCATCGTCGTTTGTAATTAGTATATGTTTATTTTTCATATCTATTTTGAGCAGTATGTTCTCCTTTCCCCACGCATAACCTCTTCTTCTATTCTAAACCTTTGCAAAGAGTTTATAAAGCTTTTCCTGGTCTGGATTATAGATCACCCCTTTTTCTGTAATAAGCGCCTTGATCAGCTTTGCCGGAGTGACATCGAAAGCCGGGTTGTAAACTTCAATACCATCTGGAGCCACAGCCTGGTTTCCAAAGCAGGTTACCTCTTCCGGTTTACGTTCCTCTATAATAATATCTTCTCCGGCTGGCAGGGCCAGATCAATGGTTGAAAGCGGGGCGGCTACATATAAGGGGATGTTATGAGAAGCAGCCAGCACGGCCAGGGAGTATGTGCCAATTTTATTGGCCGTGTCTCCATTCCTTGCGATATGGTCTGCTCCCACCACGATCAAGTCAATTTTGCCCTGCTTCATCAAGGAACCGGCGCAGTTATCGGTAACCAGGGTGGCCGGTATATCGTCATGGAGCATTTCAAATGCGGTCAAACGGGACCCCTGCAGCAAAGGCCTGGTTTCATCAATGTATACATGTACTTTTTTGCCTTCCGCCACAGAAGCCCGAATCACCCCGAGGGCGGTCCCGTAACCGCCGGTAGCCAGGGCACCGGCATTACAGTGAGTAAGCACAGAAGCACGGTCCGGGATCAGGGCGCAACCGTTTATGCCGATCATGCGGTTGTTCTCCAGGTCTTCCCTGTATATCGCTTCTGCTTCCCGCAGCAGCCCGGCTGCAATATCTTTTAGAGAAAGCCCTTCATTCTCTGAAAGCCATTTTTCAATCCTTTCCAGGGCCCATGCCAGGTTCACGGCTGTGGGCCTGGCCTTAAACAATTCCCTGGATGCTTCGGCCAGGTAAGAGCGCAGCCGGGCCTGAGTATTTTCTTCTGCCAGCACCTCATAAGCGGCTACGGCCATTCCAAAAGCAGCGGTAATCCCGATGGCAGGAGCACCACGCACAGCCATCTCGCGGATGGCATCGGCAACTTCGCGATACCTGGTGCAGGAAAGATATTCTACCCGGTGGGGCAGAAGTCTTTGATCGAGAATATAGAGGCGCCCATCTTTCCAGTAAAGGGTATAAAGCCGTTCGGGTTGGTTCATTTTGCATTAAACTCCCCGGGATAGTTATTCCCGGCATCCCTGCAGCGGCAGGAAAAGCCGGGTTTGATTTCAGCAATAACTGACATTAACAATTTCTCCAGTTCCGGTTTGTCTTTCTCCATTGCCTCCAGGACCTCAGCCTGGCTCAGCGGTTCTGCGCTTAACCCGGCGGCATAATTCGTGGGCAGGGCAATGGTGGCATAACAAAGGCCGGCTTCCCTGGCCAGGATAACTTCCGGGACATTGGTCATGCCAACTACATCTACCCCCCAGCTTTCAAACATTTTTATTTCTGCCGGTGTTTCAAAGCGGGGTCCTTCGGTGCAAATATAACAGCCGCCGTTAACCATCTCCTGTCCCAGATCTTTTCCCACTTCCAGGAGCAAGGACCTGAGTCCGGGGCAGTAAGGTTCCGAAAAATCAGTGTGGACCACGAAACCTTCTTCACCTTCATAAAAAGTAAGGGGGCGCTGCCTGGTAAAATCAATAAATTGATCAATAACAACCCGGGTACCCGGGGCCATTGCACGGCGCAGGGATCCTACTGCCGCTGTCGCAATAACAGCATCAACATTTAGTTTCTTTAAAGCGGCTATATTAGCCCGGTAGTTAACCAGGTGGGGAGGTATTGTATGCCCTCCGCCGTGCCGGGCCATAAAATAAACGGTGCGGCCTTTGAATGTGCCCTGCTTGAGAACGGCCCCCCCGAACCTGGTCTCAACCTTGATTTCACCAGCGTTTTCAAGAAACGACTGCTTGTATACACCCGAACCCCCGATTACGGCAATCCTGGGATCAGCCATGGGCCTGCCTCCTTTTGTCCTGTTCTGGATCTCTTCTGGGTATGCATTTCTCTTTAAGATTCTTCGAGTAACAAGTAAAAATTCCTGCTCTACATCTGTTGACGTGATTTATAAAATAAGCTATACTATATACTGCTTGCAAGAGAATAAATCGTTTAGCCGACGTAGCTCAATGGCAGAGCAGCTGATTTGTAATCAGCAGGCTGGGGGTTCGAGTCCCTTCGTCGGCTCCATCAAGAGTTGTGGAGAGGTACCCAAGTTGGC
>PUKV01000136.1 GCA_003550645.1 Syntrophomonadaceae bacterium
ATTGCCGGTTTTGAAAAACCGACCAGCGGCGAAGTACTGCTTCACGAAGAACCGGTAAAAGGCATAGATCCCCGCTGCGGGATGGTTTTCCAGCAGTATGCCCTTTTCGACTGGAAAACAGTAATCAACAACGTGGATTTCGGCCTGAAGATGAAAGGGATAAAGCTTAAAGAAAGAAGAGAAATTGCCCAGAAATATATCGATATGGTTGGTCTGCAGGGGTTCGAACATGTTTATCCTTCCCAGTTATCAGGGGGAATGAAACAAAGAGTTTCCCTGGCTCGTGCTTTAGCCAATAACCCAGAAATTATGCTGCTCGATGAGCCTTTTGCTGCACTTGATGCCATGACCCGCCAGGTAATGCAAGAGGAGCTAATTCGTATCTACCGGGAAAGTCATAAAACTATCCTGTTTATTACCCACAGTATCGATGAAGCCCTTTTAATGTCGACCAGGGTGGCTGTTATGACTTCACGTCCCGGCCGCATCAAGCAGTTTTTGAACAACGATTTGCCCTGGCCTCGTGATGCCGATGTGCAATTGCTGCCCAGGTATCAGGAACTGAAAAGCGCCGTATGGGAAACAGTCCAGGAGGAGGTGATGAAGAGCGCAGGATTGTCTAAGACAGCTAATTAACAAATGCTGTACTAAATTTTAACACATTATTAAGGGGGTTTTATGAAAATGAAATTTAAACTAATTTTTGCAACTCTTTTGGCTTTCATGCTTATTGCCGGAGTACTGGTAGGTTGTGAAGCAGAAGAGGCAGAAGAAGCACCGACGGCAGAACCGACCGTTATTTACGGCGGTGCCGCCTGGTTGGGACACTACCCGGCTATTGTAGGAATGGAAGCGGGGATTTTCGAAGACCTGGGAATCAGGGTCAGCTTCCAGGAATTTGGAACCAGCGCCGGTAGAATGGGAGCCCTGGCAGCCGGTCAGATCGATGTCTGCAGTACCGGTTCAATTGGAGCCCTCGGCTTAATGGCAGCAGATCACAGGGATTTCTATGCTATTGGAACCCAGGATTCTTACGCTACCCTGGAAGGGATAGTAGCTCCAACTGATATTGAAACTGTAGAAGACCTTGCAGGCAAGCAGATTGCCGTCACCTTTGCATCAAGTGCCCACAACCTCGTAATTGACATCCTGGACCAGCACGGTCTGGATCATGATGAAGATGTCGAATTGATTAACATGTCGGTTTACGACATGATTACCGCAATGGAAGCCGACGAAGTTGATGCCGCAGTAGCCTGGACGCCAGCCTTTGAACAGCTGCGCGACATGGAAGGCAACCATGTTTTAGCTCACGCATCGGACTTCACGTTCTTCGAAGAATATGGGGTTGGACCGGGACCAGACCTGCTGGTAGCTTCCAAAAAATTCGTTGATGAGCAGCCGGAAGTAGCCGAAAAATTCTTCCAGGGCTTCTTTGAAGCAATTCAATTTATAGAAGAAAACCCGGATGAAGCAGCTGAGTATTTGACTGTGTTAACGGGCCTGGATCATGAAACCCAGGTTGAAACCCTGGAAGCAATCACCTGGTACTCCCTTGAAGATCAATATGAATTCATGGTAGAACCGGGCACATTTGTTGAAGGTATGAACATGCTGGCTGAATTCATGGTAGAACACGGTATTGAAGACCGCCCTGTCAACGTCGAGGAATGGGTTAACGTTGACGCGCTGCCCCTGGACTAAAGGGGAGAAAAAGTCAACCCTGATCATATTAGACAGATTTACCGATCTATTAAGCCCCCTGCTATCAGGGGGCTTTTTTTTGCAAGTCTCCTCTAAGGCTGCATCTTTAACCACTGCAACCGCCGGCTTTCAAACCAGGTCTTCCAGCCAACGGGATAAAAGATTCCTTAAAAAAACTGCTATGATCGCCCCGGTAAAAGCAAATAGGGAACCGCCATAAGCATCATCGATGCAAGGAGTCATTGATAAACCAAGTGCCACCCCCGCAGCAGGAGGGTGCTCAGTATCAGTAATAACCATCAACAATGTGGCAATGCTGATAGCTACACCTCCGCTTAAACTGGGCAGGTATATATAGGTGCAAAAAAGGCCCACGATTATACAGATCAAATAAGAGCCAATTATGTTTCGGTTACTTGCTGTTCTAAGCTTGGGCAGAGCAAAGATGGTAAAAAAAGTAGAACCTACACCAGCCAAAATAATTATTGCAATGATCTCGGAAAACACATAGAGCATTAAAAAGGTAATAGCTCCAGCAGCGAGACTTTGCCAAATATAATTGAACCATTTCTCTTTCAAGCTCTTACTAATAATATAGACATCTTGATCTTTCGCGGATTCAATCAACTTAAAATCATTTTTCCTGGTCGTAAAATCACCCCCCTGGCTTTAATTAGTTGCAGGCTTCAATCCTCCTGCTTGCCACCTTCCCAACTTAAATCAAAAGGTAATAAAATAATCTGGTAGGCTGAAAATACTCCAAAATTATAGCCGGTTAGAGTAATCATATGCCTGCTGGAAAAAAGCCAGTTCCAGCTCCATGGCGGTGCAATAATAAATTTCAGCCTTTTCAGCCCACCTGTCACTGCCAATATGCTCATTATATAATTCTTCCAGCTTGCCGGCCAGGGTGTCAAACTCATTGGCTGAATAAGTATCCACCCATTCCCGGTAGGGGCTGTCCGGGTTTAAATCCGGTGCCAGGGATTGGCCCAGGTACGAGTAAAGACGCATGCAAGGCATCATGGCGGCCATGATACTCTCCACCGGCTCGCTCCAGGCTACCCTCAGCAGAAAATCGGTGTAAGCCCGGGTTGCCGAAGCCGGTTCGGGGGCCAGTTCAATGCCCCATCTTTTAGCATAAGTTTGATGCAGGCGCAGCTCATCCAGGACTCCATCCAACTGATCGCGAAAGGCATAAATGGATTCTCCGCCCGGAGCCTTGGCCAGGGCCAGGGCATAAGCCCGGGCAAAAGATTCCAAAAAATAAGCGTCCTGGCCTACATAAAAAATGAAACTTTTCATTGAAAGCTCCCCGCTGGCTATTCCCCTGACAAAAGGATGCTTCAAACAGGCCTCAGCCAGATCCTGGTTGGCCTCCCAAAGCCTTTTGGCAGTTTTCCAAGACAATTGATCCACCTCCCATGATTTAACAATCACAAAACAACCATATCCCTGTAAGTAAATTATAACAACTTACACAAAAAAGACCACACCAAACACAGGGGGACGGTTCTTTTGTGTTGTTTCAATGCTAAAAAACCGGAACCACAATCGATCACATCCTCAAAAAGAAAACACAACAGAACCGTCCCTGAGTATTTTATTGCTCTTGCTTCCCGGTTAATACGGGAATATAATAAATCCAGTGTGATTAAGTAAGGATGTCCTGAACCGTTTTCTACTTTTTTAAAGATAATTTCACTGTTCAGTGATGCTGTATCGCAGACAATACAGGCAACCGCTCTATATCCCATGTTCAAAATGCGGCACAGCTGAGACATAAAATAATCATAACAAGGCGGTGCTAAATGGTTGATATCTTGCTTTTACGCCACGGGGAAACCCTTTGGAACCGGGAAGAGATCTTTCGCGGCCAGTCTGACATTCCTCTAAATGACTTCGGGCGCAGACAGGCAGAAGCCCTCGGCAAAACTCTCCTAAGCTGGGGCCTGGGAAAGCCTCATTTCATAACCAGCCCCTTATCAAGAGCTCATGAAACTGCCACCATTGCCGCTACCGCCTTCAGCCGGGTGAAAGAAATTACCCCGGAAGAAGCTTTTATTGATATCTGCTTTGGTGAATGGGAAGGAAAAACAGTTAACCAGGTCGAGAAAAACTACCCGGAATTGTATAAACGGTGGAAAACCAATCCGGGACAAGTAGAATTCCCCGGTGGTGAAACCCTCGATAAGGCAGCCGACCGTGCCGTAAAGGCTATCTACGGCATTGCTCGCACCGAAACCGGGAACCCAAAAGTAATCATCTCCCACCGGGCCATTAACAAAGCTTTGCTGTGCCGCCTGCTGGGCCTCACCTCGAATTCTTTCTGGAAACTGCAGCAAAATACTGCCTGTATCAACGAACTGCTCTTTACAGGTAAAGAATTCATCCTGATAAAGCTAAACGACACCTGCCATTTGCAGGATCTCGGCAAAGATAAAAGGGATTTTTAAATTAGCGGCGGTTAAAAAACTGCAGGGGGTCGACCGGCTTGTGCTGGTAATACGAATTCCACTCGCGGGAGCCGTCATCAACCCGCACTTCAAAATGCAAGTGTGGACCGAAAGCACGGCCGGTAGTGCCAACCCTGGCAATGGGCTGGCCTCTATTAACCCGGTCGCCCTTTGTGACCAGGTGCTCACTGTTATGCAGGTAAAGGGTCCAGTATGCACCGTGCCGTATGATCAGGTACTTGCCCTGCGTGTCCCCGTAACCATCATAAGTTACTACCCCGTCATCAGCAGCAAGGACATTGGTCCCGTGGCAAATATGGATATCGACTCCTGTATGCCTGGAACTAAAACCATTGTAAATAACCCCCTCACCCTGAACGGGCCAAACGAACTGCCCGAACCCGGTTGAGGGCATCTGCTTACGACCCAGAATTTCCACCCGGGCTTCCGGTTCTTTTATAACTTCTGCATTTACTTTTTCACGCTCTATCTCCTGACCGTTTTTCCTCTCCACCAGGTATACTACTTCCTTTTTGCCATCTCTGCCGGGTTCTTTAACTTCCTGCTCCGTAGCCGGCATATCATCATCGTAAAGATACTCAGTAGTATAAGGAATCTTCTCGGTTACTGTAATTTCTTCAAGAGTCCTGACGCTAACAGTAACTTCACCGGCTTCAGGCTTAACCTTGTTTACGGCCCTGTCTGGATCGGCAGCTTCTTCGAGAGCAGGCCTCGAGTTGTATTCATGTTCAATGATAGTGGGAAGATGCAATGAGCTGCGAAAAGCTTTTGACAGGCGAGCATCGGCCATCATGGCACTACCAACACCATTAGCCCTGAGCAAAGCTACCGTCTCTTCCGCTGTAAAAATATACCTCGGATCCACCTTGATTTCTTTCAACCCTAGATCTTCCTCTAAATTAAACTCAATCACCCGGGCAGTATCGCTATCACATTCACCGGTATATTCTTCTCTCAGGGACTCAAACATTATTTCCAATTCATTTCCAGAAGCTACCGGAACAAACGGCTTGCCGTCAACTTCAATCATATAGGCTTCTGTCAAAAACGAGGCCAGCTGTTTAATCCTGTGCTGCACAGCTTCCGGGTCTGGATTGCAGTCCGGGCGGGACTCCCTGCTGAAGGCCACTTCTTTGCTAAACTCAAGTTCCATTCCGTAACGATCGCTGTGCTCTCTGGTCAGATCTTCAATAAATATCTCTACTTCCAGAACATCTTCCACCAGGCCTGCTTCATGTCCACCCACAGAAACCACGTAAACATAGCTGTTAAAATAATGGAACAGGCCCAGGGTGGTAATGATAAAAACCGCGGAACCGATTATAAACCAGGCACATTGATACTGCATAGCCCTGAATAAACTGCATCTCATGATTGGTTACTCTCCCTGTTAAACTCAGGCATTTTTTTAATATGTTAATAATTATAACACAGCTTTAATAATTTAGCTTATTTACAGGGCTAACTCAAGCCATGCCCTGTATCATATGCAGGCAAATCAACCACTTTATAGCTAATTGTCGCCCTTTAGTGTGTGTATTCTTAGCCGGAGTAAAAGATGCTCTGCTTTGTTCTTTTAACTGCAGCAGATAATCTCCCTGCTTTATTCAGCAAAGGTTAAAATATCATCTCCCACGATTTCAGCTTCGGCAAAAAGCTCAGAAGCTCCCCCGGTATGCCAGAACAAAACCCGGCTGCCCTTTTTAATGCGGCCCGATTCGAGATGGGCAAACATCGCTGACAAAGCTTTGGCAGTATAAACAGGCCCCACCAGAATGCCTTCTTCCCGGGCCAGGGTCTTTAACGCAACACTTGATTCTATTGAGGGGATCTCATAACCCGGCCCGGCATGTTCGGCCTCGATAACAAATGAATCCGGGGCAATGCTTCTACCTGCTCCAAGCAGGGACAACGCCTGTTCAGCCAGGGCCGCAATATCTTCCTTGAACCCGGGCTCAACCAGGCCTACATCTACCGGCACCAGTTCAAAATCCAGCTGGAGCAATTCTTTGCCGGCCAGCAAACCGGCCAGGGTACCCCCGGAACCGGTGGCTTGATAGACGTGATCAAAGCCGGGCAAATCATCCTCCTGCTTAACCTGCCTGCCTAGTTCCAGCAGGGCTTCTACATAACCTAGCGTCCCGGTAGCGCTGGCACCGCCAGACGGTATATCATAGCACCGGTGGCCCTTATCCTCCAGTTCCCGGATCCGGGATGCAGCCGCACTGCGAGCCCGGCTTCTGGCCTCGTTCGCACTGCCGGACGAGCAAGGCTCAATATGCACTTCAGCGCCCATGACCCTGTCAAGAAGCAGGTTGCCCCGGGGCCATTTTTCGTCCGGCGGAACAACTGCCACCAGGTACAGGACCGCATTAAGGCCAAGCTTGCGGCAGGCAATCGATGTCTGCATGGCATGGTTAGACTGGGTAGCTCCATAGGTAATAATATAATCTCTACTGTCCTGTTTGGCTTCCCCCAGCAAAAATTCAAGCTTCCTGGTCTTGTTACCCCCGAAAATGCTGGGCCCAGTCAAATCGTCACGTTTGATCCAGACTTCCACATCATAGCGCTCGGAAATCTTACTTAACCGGTGCAGGGGTGTGGGGAAAAAACCAATATTTTCTCTCGGAATGCTCTTAAACAGGCCTTCTGCCATCTTAACCACCTGTTCATTAATCACCAGCAGTCCCACCTTTCAGATCTGTTTAAACTGTTCTTTGAAATCCGCTGACGCACCGGCACATAAACCGCTAACGCCACCGGCTATATATACTGCCTTTCTTTCTGGGGCCCCGGATGAATGGTATCAACCCTCTTCATTCGGCTGCCCGGATCATGTTTTCCATAGTCTCAGGTGACATGTATCCATGCTCGGAATCGAAAACTATGAAATCCAGGCCGGCATAACCAATTATCTCTACAAGGTTCGGGGCATTAAATCCCTGAAACACTCCCAGGACCGCTTCCTGCTGCATTTTAGTTTTGATCTTGTTATTCATGACTTGTATTATTCTATTTAAAACATATATTTCCTTTATTTGCCCTATTGCTGTCATAACTATAGTTGCGAAAATCTGCAAGCAAGTCAGTACCATTGCCCATGACGAGCCGTCATCAATCCAAGTTATAGCACGGCAGATAGAAATTACCCATCCTTGTCGGCCAGCCAAAACCTCCTCCTGCTCAGGTACCGGGGAAAACATTTGGCCAGGATATTAAAAAGCATCAAAAAGGCCCTTTTTCGGGAAGGCCTGTAGCTGCCTTCGCCGCATGCTTCCTTAA
>PUKV01000192.1 GCA_003550645.1 Syntrophomonadaceae bacterium
AAGAACCGTAAAAAGGTTCTCCTTCCTTCATAACCCTGAGCGCTTCCTTAATCAGCCTGGCTTCAAGGGCTCCGCCGCCCACGGTGCCCAGGATCGAGCCATCTTCATAAACCAGCATTTTAGCCCCAACCCTGGCCGGGGTGGAGCCTGAAGCGCTTACTACCGTAACCAGGGCCGCCGGGCGATTTTCATCCAGGGAGCGCGATAGCGCATCCACAATCGGTTTTGGGTCCATTTAAAAACCTCCTTTGCCAAATGAACAGTCGGGGTAAAGACACGTCTCACAGCGGCGGCAGAAACCGCCATGCCCGAGAGCGGCAATATCGGTGCTGTAGATCTTTTCACCGGCTAATAAACGCGGCAAAACCAGGTCGAAAACAGTGGTCTTAAAAAACATCCCGCAGGCCGGCACCCCCACCACGGGAACCCTGCCGTGATAAGCGATCAAAAGCATCGCTCCCGGCAGAACAGGGGCCCCGTATTTTTCTACTTCAGCCCCGCTTAACCTGATCCCAGTTGGAGTTACATCATCGGCATCTACGGACATCCCGCCGGTTACGACCACCAGGCTGCATCCCTGATCTAGCATTTCTTTTATTTTAGCGGCAATAAACCCGGCATCATCCGGGGCATATTCTATTAGAGGTTCGGGTAACTCGTAGCTTTGAGCTTTTTCTTTTAAGACCGGTGTAAAAGCATCCTCAATCCTGCCTTCATATACTTCCCGGCCGGTTATGAGCGCCCCCATTTTACAGGGCTGGTATTGTTGGACCCTGATCAGGGGGCCGTTTGCAGAACCGATCTTTTCGGCTGCATCAATGATTTCTTTTTTTACCGCCAGGGGTATAACCCTGGTTCCGGCCACATGGGTACCTTTTTTTACCGGGCTGTTGGTATGAAGGCTGGCCATGATCACGTCCGGCAGCTGATTAACCCGGAATAAACCTTCCACGTTTATTTTTAACAGCCCACTGGTTGAGGCCACAAGGTCAACTTTGCCTTCGGAAGGACCCTCCATCACCAGGTTTTCACCGGCAGCGATAGCAGCCAGCGCCAGGCCGGCTTCATCTTCGTGAAGTTCGTCTTCAGCAAGCTCTAAAAAGCAAACGTGTTCTTTGCCAATATTTAAAAGCAGGGGGATATCTTCTTGTTTTATAACATGGCCTTTTTTAAAAGCCGGCCCCTTGCATTTCCCTTTAACTATCCGGGTAACATCATGCGATAACACTTTACCTGCTGCATCTTCTGTCCTGGCATATGAAATTTTCAATTGCCCACCTCCGGTTCAGGGCGTTATGCTTAACCTCATATAACGCTTCTATAAATATATCCGTTTCAGGAATTCCTGTCAAGAACAGGCTTAAACAGAAGTAACCCGGCATCCCAACAAGCAAAAAAAGTTGTAGCAACTTAACCCGGCCTGTTACCTTTTTGACTAATAAGCGGCGCCACGGGAGCGGTTCGAACGTCTTTTAAAAAATAACTTAAAAAATAAGGGAAGAGGCCGGGTAAATTAATGCAGGGGAGTTTCACCCAAACGGCTCCGGGGACCACCCTCATCTAAAGCATAGTTCACATACTCTATCTTAAAGTGTGCCCTGTAGCGCACAAACGCCCCTGTGGCCTGGTGGGCAATGCCCGGTTAGTTAAGTGATTACAAGAATAGATATTTAAAACAGCCTTAGAAAGATTGTTAAGGCTCCAAATATCCCAGTTTATTAACCCGGTTTAAAACTCTTTTAGATTCAGTTCCAGTAATTTCCTGGATGATCATTTCCCCCATCAGCCAAACCTTAATCCCGGGGCGCAGGCAGCCGACAGCAGCTTCATCCCTGCGGCCCAGGGCGCCGTGGATATGGGCCCTGGGTTTGCCGTCTTCACCGGGGGCAATAACGCCGAGGCTGAGGGTTTCCCGCGGTCGACCGTCAATCTCCTTATACTCAGGCTTTATATTATCCACAGATGCGCTTTCAGGGCCGGTTACCAGGCGGCCGTTGCTTAGTCCGCCAACGAAGTGGATCAGCCCTACCCTGATATTTTTTTCAGCAGCAAACTCCTCCAGGCAGTCCGGCAGCAAGTCACCGTCTTCCAACCTGATCACGAAAACACGTCCCGGCTTTCCTTCAGCAAAGAGCATCTTTTACCTCCCGCTATACTTCGATCAATACCGAATCGCCCTGGGCCAGGCCGCCGCAAATTGCGGCTACTCCCAGGCCGCCGCCCTTTCGCCGCAGTTCATAAGCCAG
The DNA here is from genome assembly GCA_003550645.1 of Syntrophomonadaceae bacterium. Lineage (GTDB taxonomy): Bacteria > Bacillota > Dethiobacteria > DTU022 > DTU022 > B1SED10-74M. The sequence continues at coordinate 2,247 of PUKV01000192.1, forward strand.
GGTCATCACCAGCCGGGCGCCGCTGGCCCCAACCGGATGCCCGATTGCAATGGCTCCCCCGTTGACATTGATTTTGCTGCGAAGAACTTCCAGCTTTTGATCATCATCTCCGGCCAGGATTTTACTGCTGACCAGGGGCATGGCGGCAAAAGCTTCATTGATTTCAATCAAGTCGATCTCATCCAGGGATATTCCTCCAGATCGTTCCAAAGCCTTCTCTATAGCCGGGGCCGGGACAGCAGCGATCAGGTGCGGTTTCATGGCCACGCTGCCTGTACTTTTCACCACGGCCAGGATCTCAACACCCATTTCTTCAGCCTTTTCACGGGACATCATTACCAGGGCGGCAGCGCCGGTATTCAGACCGGGCGCATTGCCGGATGTGACCGTGGGGCTGCCGTAGATTAACGGAAGATCGGCCAGCTCTTCCAGGGTAGTGTCAGGCCGGGGCTGTTCATCCTGTTCAACCAGGACGGACCCTTTTTTGCCTTCAACCCGGACCGGAAATACCTCCTGCTCGAATTTGCCCTACCCGAGGGCCTGGTTGTAATACTGCTGACTGCGCAGGGCCCACCGGTCCTGTTCTTCGCGCCCCACCCCGTATTCCAGGGCCACTTCGCCGGCGTCCACCGCTACGGGGTTCCAGTCGGCATAACCGAGAGCATACATGGGATCGATCACCCCAGCCGGGCCCAGGCGGCGGCCCCAGCGCACATCAGTAGCCAGGAAAGGAGCCCGGCTCATATTCTCGGAACCAACAGCTACCACCACGGCCGCTTCCCCGCTTTTAATCGAGCGGTAACCCAGGTGCAGGGCAGTCATGGACGAACAGCAGGCCCGATCAATAGTCAGCGAGAGCACTCCCGGCGGCAGGCCGGATTTTAGGACAGCCTGGCGGGCCAGGACATTGGTCTCCAGGGCATTCTCGGCCAGCACACAGGTGCCAAAATACAGTTCATCCACCGGAATACTATCCCGGCCCAGGCGGCTCAGGGCTTCCCTGACAGCCATTACTCCCAGATCAAGGCTGCTGATCTCTTTCATTTCCCCGCCAAACCGGCCAAAAGGGGTCCTGGCACAGGAGGTAATTACCACATCATCCCTTGCACTCATAAATACTCCTTTCAAAATAAAAAACCCGGTCAGGCTGCAGGCTATTCATACTGGTAAAACCCGCGGCCGGTCTTCCGGCCCAGGTGTCCTGCTTCAACCAGCTTTTTTAAGATCTGGGGAGCCCTGAAACGATCCCCGTAAGCCTCCGTCAAACCTTCAGCAGCGAAAACCATGGTATCCAGGCCGACATAATCAGCCAGTTCAAACGGACCCATCGGATAATTAAGACCGAGCCTCACCGCTTTATCAATGTCTTCTGCAGTAGCCACCCCTTCTTCCAGCACCCGCATGCATTCAAGCATGTGCGCTGCCAAAACTCTGCTGGTTACAAACCCCTGGGCATCTTTAACCAGGACTGTTTCTTTTCCGGCCTTATGTGCCAGATCCTGGATTATTTCCACCGTTTCAGCCGAGGTGTCCACCCCGGCCACGATTTCCACAAGCCTCATCAATGGAGCGGGATTAAACCAGTGCATCCCGATCACCTTTTCAGGGCGGATGGTAGCAGAGGCAATATCTGAGATGCTCAGCTCGGTAGTATTACTGGCCAGGATTGTTTCTTCGCCGCAAATCTGGTCCAGGGTGGTAAAAATCTCTTTCTTGAGAGCAAGGTCTTCCGGAACCGCCTCGATTACCACCTGTGCTCCCTGGACCGCCTCGGTCATTTCAGTGGTGGTAGTAATCGTATTCAGAACCTCTTTCACCTTTTCCTCACTCAGTTTCCCCGACTTAACAAAACGATCCAGGCTCTTTTTAATACCCGTCATTCCCCGCGACAGCACTTCTTCAGAAATATCCAGCAGTCCGACCTGGTAACCTGTAGAAGCAGCTACCTGGGCGATACCGCTGCCCATCTGACCTGCTCCCAGCACCGCAATTTTTTTAACATCCATTCTTAAAGACCCTCCTTTATCGATTATCAATCAATAATAGGTGTGCCCTTCAACCTTCCACTCCCCACCCCCGGGCATGTCACCGCCTTTTAAAATGCTTGCCCTTGCTTCGAAACCCGCTACAAGGGCCACCAGGCTGTCGAGAGCGTCGCCGCCCCGATCCCTAACAACCATATCCCGCATTTCAGCGGAATCTAAAACCAGCTTTCGCTCAGTTTCAAGGTAATTCAGGATCTTAAGCCTTCGATCCTGTTTTTCTTCTCCCCTGCCCTTGTAGCCAAAATAAAGGTTCGCTGCTTTCAATGTGGACGCAGGGCAAACTTCAATGAGCAGGGGCCCGCTTTCTTTCACCTCCTGCATGGGCAAAACTGATCCCCTCTCCAGGCGGACCAGCGGGTTTAAAAGATCCTTGATTCCGTAGTAGGTTTGCTTGTAAACCCGCAGGTTATAAGGGGAAAAGGGAGCCCGGCAATTATAATCAGCCACCCTTTTATATTCTTTACCGCCGGCCCTCTCATAACAACTGCTCCTGAACTGCTCCGGCGAGTTGTACCGCGCGGGGAAGTTAAGCACAAACCTTTCCCAGTTTTTTTCTTTCACCAGTAGTCGCGGCAGGCCAAAGGGAAAATCAAACCCGGCCAAGACCTCACCCTGCTTGATTAAGTAGTCCTGCAAAGCATTGAAGCAGGCTTCCCTGCTCAGGCCGGAACCGGGCAAGCTCTCCGCCCTCCGGCAGTCAAAGACATGCAAGAACCCGTTTTTTTCGATTCCAGAAGCCAGCCAAATAGTTTTCCCGGCATAAGCAGCCCCGCTGAAATCAACACCAATGAACTTTTTTAGGTTCATCTTAATTACTCCGGCCTGTATTGTTCCTGTTACTCTTTCCGCCACAGGGGCAGGTCGGTTTCAGGATCATGTTCGCGCTGCAGGTCCGGGCCGACAACCTCCTCGATTACAAATTCTCCGGCAAAAACTACGGTCCCTTTCTGCAGGTGTCCGCCCCTGACATTACCCTCACTGTCACCGAGGGTCACATGCAGGTGGGCTGCCGGCTGGCCATCCCTCAGGCTCAAGTTACCCGGGCAGTTTAATATTTCCAGGTGTTGATTAAATTCAATATCCTGGTAGCCCCGCTTGTCCTGGTCATAGTAGCTGATGACCGCTTTTTCAACAGCACCGATAACCTCTACCCTTGCACACTTGATGCCCTCTTTGACTGCAAACTGCTGGACACTTTCGAGCAAATCTGACCTGAACGGAACCCTGCCGATCCAGATCCGCCCCTTTTCACCTTTTTGATACCACATGCTAAACCACCTCGCTTGATTTGATCCATAAATTGCCTGCTTTTTGTTATATGAAGCCGGTTCACTAAAACGCAGTGTAACTGTAGAAAGCAAAACCGGCAAACAGGCTGACCAGGATCCCAAGCAGGCCCATGGCCAGGCTGATGATGATCAGGATCCCCTGGATCTTGAAGTAGATATTCAAGTTATCTACAAAAAGATTAAAGTTGCCCGAATAACCTTCGACAGCCTGCTCCATGAGCAGGGCATCGGCATATTGTTTGGCGCTGCGCAGCTTCACTCCGAGCACAATGGCTATGATCCCGGGGATAGCCCCGACCACAAAGGCAAAAACACCGGCCAGGGCCGATAAAACTCCCCCGATAATAGTAATGATCCCTACAAACCCCATCCAGGCACTTAACTGCTGCATTTTCGCACGATCCACAAACCTCATCCCTTTCCTTGTTAGAGTGTTTCTTTTAAACAGGCACCACCAGTTCAAAAGCGGCCTTTAAACCGGAACCACATTTCCTCCTAAAAGATCTGCTGTCCCGGGATCGCAGGTTGCAAATAACACCTGTTTCTCCCGGCTGAATTCCTGCACTGCCCTGGCGGAGGACTTTTTCCGCTCCGGATCCAGGTTAACCAGGGGATCATCCATGATCAAAAAGCCCCCGGCATCCTGGAGCAGGTATTCCGCCATGGCCAACCGCAGGGCCAGGGCCGCCCCGCTGGTCGTTCCGGCTGAAAGAAGCTCTACAGGCAGGGCTTTGCCCTCAGCCGAAATGATACTTTCCGGTAAAGCTCCGTCCAGCTCAGCCAGTTCGTAACGGCTATTTGTAGCCAGGGCCAGGTACCTGGCAAAAGCCTCTTTCAGAGGCACGTAAGTATCTAAATCGAGCTCTTCTTTGAGGGCATAAAACTCCTCCCGGACCAGCATGATCGCCCGGCCCTGTCGTTTAAGTTTTTCCAGCTCCTCTTCAGCCAGTTCAAGGGCAGCCTGGAGCTCTTCGGTAGATTCCTCGGGCATACGGTGCTGCAGTTCAGCCAGCTCGGCCTTCAAATCTAAAATCCGCTCTTTTATTTGCTGGTTTTGCCTGCGCGCTTCTTTTAACGAAGCGATAAACTGATCAGCATTTGCAAACTCTTCGGGCAAAGGGGCCAGGTCTTCGAGTTTTTGCCTGATATCATTTGACTGCTGCCGCAGGCCGGCCAGCTCGTCCAGGGCCTGGTCATAACTGCTGAATTTGTCCTCCCACTGCTGCAGTTTTCCCTTTTCCTGCTCCAGTTTGTAACTGGAAGATTCCAGGGAAAACCTTACTTCATCGATATCGGTTTTGATTTGCCCGGGCTCGCGCACCCCTTTATCAGGACCGGCTTCTTCAACCGCTCTTTGCAGATCCCCCAGGGAAAGCTGACCCAGGCAGCTTTCAAGCTTAATCCGGTCCTGCTGGATTTTTCTCTCCAGGTCTTCCCGCCGGGCAGCCTTTTCCCGGGCCTCTTCTAAGCTGTCCAGGGATAATTGCCTTAGCTTTTCGGCAAAATCGCTGCCTGCCTGTTCAGCCCTGGCGATCAGTTCCTCCACATCCTCATCACCGGCCTGGATATTAAGGGTCCAGTCCTTGCTTTCCAGGATCAACCTTCCGGCCCCTTCCAGGGACAGCTCCTTTTCCACTTCCACCTTTTCGGCTTCCGCAAGGCCTGAAGTTACAGTCAGTTCAAGGGGATAATTGGCCCGGAAGGAAGCCTTGATTCTCATTGCTTCGGCCAGCTCTTTCAACCGGTCCTTTTCCCGGTGTTTTTGTTCCAGGAATTTCAGCTCGCCCTTACCGACAGGCGGCAGTTTCTGCAGTTCCTCTTCGCTGTTTTGAATTTCTTCCTGCAGAGGCAGGGCCTGCTGGAGCAG
>PUKV01000134.1 GCA_003550645.1 Syntrophomonadaceae bacterium
GGCAAGATCCGGATGAACTTTATTCGCATTCTGCCGGGCGACCGGGTATTAGTAGAATTATCGCCTTACGATCTGACTCGGGGGCGCATTACCTACCGTTATAAGTAAGGAGGTTCGCTGTCATGAAGGTGAGGCCCTCAGTAAAGAAGATGTGTGAAAAATGCAAGATAATCCGGCGTAAGGGCAAAATCGTCGTTATTTGTTCTAACCCGAAACATAAGCAAAGACAAGGCTAGGTTTTCATAAAAAATTATTTGTTAAGGATAATCCAGCCCGGAATGAACATGCTCAAGGAGGTGTTAGAGGATTGGCCAGAATTGCAGGAGTGGATTTACCGCGTGAAAAAAGAGTTGAGATTGCGCTGAGCTATATTTATGGAATTGGCAGAAACAGGGCAGCAGATATCCTGTCCCATACCGGGATCAGTTCCGAGACCAGGGTCAAGGATTTAACCGAGGATGAATTAGGCCGGCTGCGTGAATTTATTGATAAAAACTACAATGTAGAAGGTGACCTGCGCCGGGAAGTAGCTTTAAATATCAAGCGAATGGTTGAAATCGGCTGCTACCGCGGGATCAGGCATCGCCGCGGCTTGCCGGTTCGGGGTCAGAAAACCAAGAACAATGCCCGGAGTAGAAAAGGTCCGCGTAAAACTGTCGGCATACGCCGTAAAAAGTAAAATATCTTTTAAGAAGGGAGGAGGTGGTTAACTTTGGTTAAGAAAAGGACTACCCGCACCAGGCGTCGTGAAAGGAAGAATATTGAGCGCGGGGTTGCCCATATAAAATCGACTTTTAACAATACCTTTATCAGTATCACTGATACTGACGGTAACGGTATTTCCTGGTCCAGCGCCGGCAATGTCGGGTTTAAAGGATCACGTAAGTCGACCCCGTTTGCCGCCCAGCTGGCTGCAGAAACTGCAGCTAAAGCGGCAATGGAGCATGGTATGAGACAGGTCGAAGTATTTGTCAAAGGGCCGGGCGCCGGGCGTGAAGCAGCTATTCGCTCTCTGCAGGCGGCAGGGCTTGAAGTCAATGCCATTAAAGATGTTACCCCGATTCCACATAACGGGTGCCGCCCACCGAAAAGGCGGAGAGTATAGTTACCTAACAGAAGGAGGTGTAATATTACCTAAATGGGACGTTACACAGGAGCAGTTTGCCGTTTATGCCGCAGGGAAAAAGATAAACTTTATTTAAAGGGAGATCGCTGCTATTCTGATAAATGCGCAGTAGTCCGCCATGCTTATGCTCCCGGAGAGCACGGACAGGCCCGGCAGAAGTTTTCTGAATACGGGCAGCAGTTGCGTGAAAAACAAAAGGCTCGCCGTATTTATGGAGTTATGGAAAAACAGTTTCGCAGATACTTTAAAGAAGCTGATCGTCGCAGGGGGGTTACCGGTGAAGTATTGCTCCAGCTTTTAGAAAGTCGGCTGGATAATATTGTATTTCGCCTGGGTTTAGCCCGCTCCCGCAAAGAAGCAAGACAGCTGATTAACCACGGCCATTTTGAAGTAAACGGCCGGAAAGTTGATATTGCTTCCTACCTGGTGAAACCGGGCGATCTGGTTGCTGTCAGGGAAAACAGGAAGAATAAAGTGCTATTTAAAGATATTGCGGAAACCAGGGAACAAATGGGGTCACTTGACTGGCTGGAAATGGATCACGAAAAGCTTCAGGGCCGTGTTCTCAGGATCCCACAGCGGGATGAAATTGATGTGCCGGTGACCGAGCACCTTATTGTGGAGCTTTACTCCCGGTAATTGATTATGCACCCTCAATATATTAAACGAGGAGGGTAAATAGGAACGACTATGATTGAAATTGAAAAGCCTAAAATTGACTATGTAGAGAAAGATGATCAAAGTAATTATGGCCGCTTTGTGGTGGAGCCTCTTGAAAGGGGCTATGGGACCACCCTGGGCAACGCTTTGCGGAGGATACTTTTATCTTCACTGCCTGGAGCGGCAATTACCAATGTCAAGTTTGATGGAGCGCTGCATGATTTCTCCACTCTTCCCGGTGTCTTAGAAGATACAATCGAGATCATCCTTAACCTGAAAGCTGTTTCATTGAAGATCCATTCGGATGAGCCGCAGACTTTAACCATTGACACCGATCAGGCGGGTGCAGTGAAGGCAAAAGATATCAATGTCCCGTCCGATGTGGAGATACTGAATGAAGGACAGCACATTTGTACCCTGGAAGAAAACGCAAGGCTCTACATGGAGATGACTGCCGTTAATGGCAGGGGCTATGTTCCTGCTGAACGGAACAAGCTTCCCCAGCAGCCCATCGGAGTAATTCCTGTAGATTCGCTTTTTTCCCCGATCCGGAAGGTTAATTATAAGGTAGAAGATACCAGGGTCGGACAGGTTACCGACTATGACAAGTTAACTCTGGAAATATGGACAGATGGAAGTATCAGGCCGGATGAAGCAGTCAGCCTGGCTGCAAAAATTCTTAATACCCATATTTCGTTATTCGTTAACCTTACCGAAGAGGTTGATGAAGTAGAAATCACATCCGACCGGAAGGAAGAAGATCTGGAAAGAATCCTGGAGATGACTATAGAAGAACTAGACCTTTCGGTACGTTCATACAACTGCCTGAAGCGTGCCGGTATCAACACCGTTGGTGAACTGGTTCGCAAGCCGGAAGAAGAGATGATGAAAGTTCGCAACCTGGGTAAAAAATCGCTGGAAGAGGTAGAGCAAAAGCTGGAGGAGCTTGGCTTGGGCTTCCAGAAAAGCGGAGAATAATTGTTTGAGCAAGTCTTCAAGGAGGAAATAGAGAATGGCATACCAGAAGCTGAGTCGAAAAAGCGGCCCCAGAAGAGCTCTATTACGCAGCCTGGTGACCTCATTTTTAAAAACAGGCACCATGGAAACAACCGCCGCCAGGGCGGCTGCAGTGAGGCCGCTGGCTGAAAAAATGATTACACTGGCTAAGAGAGGGGACATGCATGCCCGCCGCCAGGCCCTGGCCTTTTTGCTTGATGAAAATGTAGTTACTACCCTTTTTGAGAAAATTGGACCGAAAATGGAAGGCCGCGATGGCGGCTATACCCGGATAATTCAAAAAGGCCCGAGGCGGGGAGACGGAGCCCGGATGGTAATCATGGAGCTCCTGTCTGACTAATCTTCATGTCCGGTCAATCTTCTATAATTATTGAAGCTAAGAATGTAGATTTTCTTTATTCGGGCGAATGGGAAACCGTTACGCCTGCAGTATCCGGGATCAGTTTTACTGTCAGGCAGGGAGAGTATGTAGCCCTGGTTGGCCCCAATGGTTCCGGAAAAACTACTTTATTGAAACTTTTTAATGCCCTTTTGATCCCTTCTGCTGGAGAGGTTCTGGTAAAGGGCATTTCTACAGTAAATGAAGGCATGTTGCCCGAAATCCGGCGGTCCTGCGGGATGATCTTTCAAAATCCGGACAATCAACTTGTTGCCACTACCGTGGAAGAAGATATTGCTTTCGGCCTGGAAAACCTGGCTTTGCCGTCGGAAGAAATAAAAAAAAGGGTTTTGGAAGCGGCAGCCACACTGGGCCTGGAGAAATTACTTAAACACCCTCCTCACTTACTTTCCGGGGGAGAAAAGCAAAGGGTGGCCATTGCCGGTGTACTGGTAATGGAACCGGATTGTATTTTAATGGATGAACCAACCGCCATGCTTGATCCGGCCGGGCGTCATGCTGTACTGGAAGCAGTGCAGCAACTGCACCGGGAGCGGGGCATTGCGGTAGTTCATGTTACTCATTTCCCCGAAGAGGCCGCTGGTGCAGATAGAGTTGCTGTTTTGAGCGAGGGCAGGCTGGTTGTTGATGGCAGCCCTGAGGATGTGATGACCGGTCTTCCCTTATTGCATGATCTGGGTTTGCGGGGGACAACTGCAGTAGAACTGGCATCTATGCTCAGGCAAGATGGCTATCCTCTGCCGCCTAAAATTTTGCACGACCGGGAGCTGGTGGACAGCCTATGTTCGTTGGAACAGAACAGCTGACTCATGTTTATATGCCTGGCACCCCTTTTTCCACTAAAGCGCTGCGGGATATTTCGTTTAGTTTTCAAAAAGGCGAGTTTGCCTTAATTATAGGGCCTTCCGGATCAGGCAAGTCAACCCTTATTCAGCATTTAAATGGACTGCTCAGACCAACTTCCGGCAGGGTGATTTTTGAAGGAAAAAACATTGGCAGAGATAAACGTGATCTGCTCCATCTCAGGAGAAGGATTGGGCTGGTTTTTCAGATGCCTGAGGAGCAATTCTTTTCTGAAACCGTTTTTGATGAAATTGCTTTTGCGCCGCGCAACCAGGGCTTTGCGGAAAATGAGGTAAAAATAAGAGTTGATGAAGCTCTTGAAAAAACCGGGTTGAAGGGCTTGGATTTAAAAGGCCGCCATCCCTTCCAGTTAAGTGCAGGGCAAAAGAGGCTGGTAGCTGTTGCTGCGGTTTTATCTGTAAACCCAGAAGTGCTTATCCTGGATGAACCTACTGTCGCTTTAGATAATACCGGCAGGGATAACCTGTTTGATCTTTTAACTGAGTTAAACCGGGAAGAAGGCTTAACGGTTATTATTTCGACCCACCACCTTGATGAGGCGGCCGCCCTGGCCAGCAGCGTCCTGGTACTGAAGCAGGGTGAGTTGGTTATGTCCGGGCCGGCGGAAGACATCTTTAGTGAACGTGATCAGCTTTATAACCTCGGCCTGGCTTTGCCACCGGTAAATGAAATAATGCACGGGATCTTCGAAAAAGGATTTTCTGTGAATACTTCGGTATATACGCTAAAGGAGGCGCGGCGGGAGATTAATAAACTTATAAGGCGGGATAAACCATGACCCGCAGTATTACCCTGGGACAGTATATACCCGGTGAAAGCGTAATCCACCACCTCAATCCACGCTTAAAAATAGTTATTCTGGTCCTGGTGCTGGTTTTGTTATTCCTGCTGGAAACATATAGCGGTCTAATCTTTGCCCTGGCCCTGGCCGTGGCTCTATTTGTTCTGGCTGGAATTCCTTTTAGTTATTTGCTGCGGGGATTGCGCCCGATTTTTTACATTGCCCTGTTTGCCTTGATAATTTATTTTTTTTTCACATCGGGTGGGGTAGTCCTGTTCCGGATTGGCTTTCTTACGGTTGAGTCTGAAGGAGTCGAGCAGGGTTTGTTTATTGTCGCCCGCCTGGTGGCCCTGGTCCTGTTTTCACTGCTTGTAACCCTGACTACGACCCCGCTGTCGCTTACTCATGGGATCGGTTTTTTCATGAAACCGCTGCGCTATGTTGGCCTGCCGACGGAAGAGGTAGCTATGATCATGACCGTGGCCCTGCGCTTTATTCCTACCCTCATGGAAGAAAGCCAGAGGTTGATGCGGGCCCAGCTGGCCAGGGGAGCGGACTTTGAAACAGGATCAATTTTTCGAAGAGCGCGCAGTATGGTTCCATTAATTGTCCCCTTGTTTGTCAGCGCTTTTCGCAGGGCTGACGAACTGGCCCTGGCCATGGAGGCACGGGGGTTCAGAATTGGTGCAAAGAGAACGCGAATGCATCAGGATGTGATATTGTTCAGGGACTGGGCGGTCCTGTTTTTTGTCCTGGCCTTGATAGTATTAGCTTTAAATATTAATATCTAAGGTAAAGGCTGCCTGCTTAAAATACTGCACCTGCCGATTGTTTTGGCTGGAACTGTAACGGCTTAGCTTTAGCCTTTCGTCCGGGTTGCCTTTTTTATGAGCTCATCCAGAGCTCTTGCCTGGTGGTAGGCTTCCTGCCTGCCAACCAGCTCCAGGCTGCACTACCCCGGCCTTTCCATGCCTGCCCTTTTTACTCGTTTCAGATTTCTAAAGCAGGCTGGTACTACAGCGAAAGATTAAGAGTTAAGAAACCCCCGGGGCCGGATCGAGTGTCCCGAATCGAAGCCAGGCTGAAGAGAAGATCATGGAGTTGTCTCCGCGGCTTATTACAATATTAAAGGAGCACTGTTTACTTGGAGAACACTATGCTGGATATAACTTATGATGGCACATATTACAGCGGCTTTCAGATCCAGGAGAATGCTCCTACTATCCAGGAAGCTGTGGAGAAAGCGCTGGGCATAATTTATAAGCAAACGGTACGCATTACCGGCGCCGGCCGCACCGATGCTGGAGTTCATGCCCGCGGCCAGAGGGCAAACTTCAAAGCACCATTTTCCATACCGGAAGATAAGCTCCCCAGCGCCGTCAACGCCCTTCTCCCGCCTGACATAGTGATTACCGGAGCTGAAAGGGTATCGGGTGAGTTTCATGCCCGTTATGATGCCAAACGCAAAATATACAGCTATACAATCGACAGGGCCGCTTTCCCCCAGGTTTTGAAACGCCTGTACAGCTGGCATCTGCCCGACCGGTTAGACCTGGACCTGATGCAAAAAGCTGCTTCACTTTTTGAAGGCACTCACGACTTCAAAGCCTTCCAGGTTTCAGGTAGCGGAGTTTTAGATACAGCGCGGACCTTGTTTCGAGTAGAGCTGGATAACCGTCCCCATGAGCAGCTTCTGGTCATAAGCTTCGAAGGCAGCGGTTTTCTCTACCGCATGGTTCGTTTGATCACCGGTTCCCTGGTCCGGGCCGGATTGGGCAGGCTTAACCTGGAAGAAATAAGAGCGTCCTTGAAAGGGGAAAATACTTCTGCCGCGGGACCTACATCACCTGCTGCCGGGTTGTGCCTGGAAAAAATCTATTATGATCTTAATCAATAAACCGGGAGGGTCAAAACCAAAAAATATTTCCCAGGAATCGCTTTTAACAGGCCTTTACAGCTTGACAGGGCGGGGCCGGTATATTAGAATGTAGGTTGTGGCTTTACTGGAAGAGGGAAAAGGAGAGAGTGGATATGCGCACTACATATATGGCTAAACCAAGCGAAATAAAACGTAACTGGTACATTATCGATGCCGCCGGACGCCCCCTTGGCAGGGTTGCTACAGAAGCGGCAAGCCTGCTGAAAGGCAAGCATAAACCGGAATATACCCCTCACCTGGATGCCGGAGATCATGTAATTGTTTTAAATGCTGAAAAAGTAGTTTTGACGGGGCGCAAAGCCCAACAAAAATTCTACTACCGGCATTCCGGATATCCGGGCGGCATCAAAAAAGTCGACTATGCTACCTTGTTGGATAAAAAACCGGACAAAGCAGTATACCTGGCTGTCCGGGGCATGCTTCCCCACAATCGCCTGGGGCGAGCCATGTTGAAAAAATTACGAGTTTACAGAGACGACCAGCACCCTCACCAGGCTCAGCAGCCGCAGACCCTGGGAGAAGGGCCGGATGATAAGAAGGAAGGGGGCCCTAACTCTTGAGCGAAGTGCAGTATATAGGGACGGGACGCCGTAA
>PUKV01000177.1 GCA_003550645.1 Syntrophomonadaceae bacterium
CATCGGTCACGGAGGTGATCATGCCGGCATCTTCGCTAACCGGGATAAAGGCGCCGGAAAGGCCGCCCACGTAAGAAGAAGCCATTGCCCCGCCTTTCTTGACGGCATCGTTAAGCAGGGCTAAGGCGGCCGTGGAGCCGGGCGCGCCGCAGCGCTCGAGGCCCATCTCTTCGATGATTTCAGCCACGCTGTCGCCAACGGCCGGGGTCGGGGCCAGGGAAAGATCGACAATGCCGAAGGGCACCCCCAGTCTCCTGGCGGCGGTCCTGCCGACCAGCTCGCCCATGCGGGGTATCTTGAATGCAATTTTTTTGACTGTCTCCGACAAGGTCCCCAGGTCAACGTCACCGGCCCGGTTGATGGCGCTTTTGACCACGCCGGGCCCGCTGACCCCGGTATTAATCACGCAGTCGGGCTCGCCCACACCATGGAAAGCGCCGGCCATAAAGGGGTTGTCTTCGGGGACATTGGCAAAAACGACGATCTTGGCGCAGCCAACGCTGTCAGCTTCTGCAGTCAATTCAGCCGTTTCTTTAATCACCCGGCTGCATAAATTGATGGCATCCATGTTGATCCCGGCCCGCGAGGTAGCCACGTTGACCGAAGCGCAAACCCTTTCGGTCGAGCTCAGTGCACCGGGGATGGATTCAATCAAGACCCTGTCACCCCCGGTAAAACCTTTATGAACCAGGGCTGAAAAGCCGCCGATAAAGTTCACTCCCACCGCTTCCGCAGCCCGGTCGAGGGCGCGGGCATATTCCAGGTAATCTTCCAGCGAGCTCCCTTCCGCAACCAGGGCGATTGGGGTCACCGAAATGCGCTTGTTGACTATGGGCAGGCCGTATTCACGGGCGATTTCATCGCCGGTTTGGACCAGCTTGCTGGCCTGCCTGCAAATTTTAGCATATATTTTCCGGCAGGCAGCCCTGGGATCTGAATCGGCGCAGTCCCGCAAGCTGATGCCCATGGTGATGGTCCTGATATCGAGGTTTTCTTCCTGGACCATCTTGATCGTTTCCAGGATTTCTTCAGTTGTCAGCACTCATCCCTCATCCTTTCTAAAGCGGCTTTACTGCACAGGGTGCTTAAATGCGGTGCATGTAATTGAAGACGTCTTCGTGCTGAGCGTCAATGCGCACCTGCAGTTCCTCTCCCTTACCGTGCAGCAGGTCTTTTAAACTGACCAGGTCGACGGCGGCCTTTTCCATGTCGGCTACCAGCACCATTACAAAAAATTCCTGCATGATGGTCTGACTGATATCAAGGATATTGATATTGTTATCAGCCAGGAGGTTTGATACGGCGGCGATAATACCGACCCGGTCCGGGCCGATCACGGTGATGATAATGCGGTTGCTGCCGTCACCTGCGTTTTGATTACCGCTGTTTCCACCGGGGATACCTTTCAAACGGTTCATTTAGCCTGGCTCCTTTCTGTGGTTATTGGGCTTTGCTAAAAGATAACCTGTTTATTCTATAACGGATAGCCATTCTCCTTGCCGCTAGTAGTGTAAATAAATCGTTCTATAATATTCCCGCCCCGGGCCGGTTATCTTCCTTTACCACACAAAAGAACCGTCCCTCTGTGCTGTTTTCCTGTGTTTCAAGTAATCGACAAAGAGGATCAAGAAGCTTGCCGCCAGGCCGAAATACAGGGGGTTTACTGGGCTTTGCAGGATAGTCCCGATAATCACGATCGAGGGGGCGGTTATCACAGCCAGGGTCCCGCCCCGGGGAGAAATTTTACCTTTCAGGAAAATAACCGCAAAGAGGGGGAAGCATACCGTAGCCCCGCGCAGGCCGAAGGACAGGTAACTCCAGCTCTGGATCAAAACCTGCTCCCCGCTGAGCAAAACAACGCTGAGAGCCAGCAGCATAATAACAATGATCAGCAGGCGGAATACCAGAAGGACCCGGCGGTCGTCTGCACCCGGGTCGAGCCTTTTGTATATGTCCCGGTTTAGCATGGTGCTGACGCCTAAAGTCAGGCCGCCCCCGGTACTGATCAGGACCAGGAGAATCACGGCCAGGACAACCCCGGCAAACCAGGGCGGCAGGTAGTTGATCACAAACAGGGGCAGGGCCTGGGCCGGATCAATAGCCGGGTAATGCATGCGCATGTAAAGGCCGACCAGGACCCCGCCGGCCCCGATTGCCGGGCCTATAGCCGCGCTCAGCAGGAGACCCTTGCGAGCCGAAGGCAGGTCTCTGCTGCAGAAAACGCCCTGGAAATAGATCTGGCTGGAAAGAACCCCGATCACCATGGAAAAGGCGGCGGCCAGGTCGGCATTCACTCCGCGCCCAAACAGGCTGAACCAGGGGTAAAAAGGGTAGAAAGCGCTAAGTCCCGCCGCGCCTCCGGACATGGAAAAAGCTATGATGCCTGCGGCCAGCATCCCCAGGGCAGCCAGGGCGATACTGGTCAGGCCCATCAGGCCCGTTCCCCAGGCTCCGCTGAAAATGACGTAACTGATAATGAGGGCCACTGTAATTAAAGCGGCCAGCTGCAAATTAAGCATGGTAAACATGGAAGAAAGCAAAGCCACGGAAGAAAAAATCTGGGGCATAATATTGATAAACATGCCTACTGAGACAAAAAGGGCGGCCATCACCCCGGCCGTGGTTCCGTAGCTGGAAGATATAAAGCGGGGGATGGTTTCAAAGGTGGTGTCCCGCATCGGCCTGACTAAAAACAGGGCTATAACCAGGCAGCCCAGGCCCCCGCCCAGGGTGAACCACCAGGCAGAAAACCCGTACAGGTAGGCAAGCTGGGCCGTCCCGATCGTGGAGGCTCCGCCGACCAGGGTCCCCAGGATCGTGCCCATAACCAAAAAGGGCCCGGCACTGCGGCCGCTAACCGAAAAATCTAAAGCGGTGCGAATTTTCTTGACCGAGTAAACCCCGATCCCGAGGATAACAACCAGGGAAATGATCATCCCGGCCAGGTGCGTTGAAGTTAATTCCATAAGCTGCTTCATCCTTAAAATGCTAAGAAAGGTTTTAATGCACAGGTATTATGATAACAAAATACCGGCCCTTTTACCAGGCAGCCCGGCGCCGCCGGCAGCAGGCGGTTGCCACTGCCGGGTCTACAGCGAACTTTCACCGCCAGATTGCCGTCTGTGCCGGGCGCACCGGATATAATAATGCCGGGCATATGATTCTATGCCCGGCACTTTAAGTGAGCTTCAGCATCCGGCAGGGCCGGCTGCAGTTAAGGGCTTAACCTTCGTCCTTAACTTCTACTGTCCGGCTTTTCAGCTCATCAGTCTTGGGCATTTCAATCCGCAGGACACCGCCTTTAAACTTGGCGTCGACCTGGTCGGCCTTGATTGTGACCGGGAGCTTGAAGCTCCTGTAGAATTTGCCGTGGCCGCGTTCCTGCCAGACTACTTCTCCTTCTTCCATATCGGGTTTAATTTCGCCCGAGATGGTTAAAGTATCGTTATTGGTGGATACTTCCACGTCTTCACTTTTTACACCTGGCAGTTCAACCTTGGCAACGAGTGCTCCTTCTGTATCATAAAGGTCTACAGCCGGAAAAGCTCCCTGCTCGCCGAACGGTAAGTTGCGGAAGAATGCATCTTTAAAGAGCTGATCGAAACCGGAACGCGCCCTCTCCAGGTCCCTTCTTGGTTCTCTCCTAATCAGATCTCTCATGGCTATCCCTCCCATAGTATTAGGTTTTGGTGTTTGTTAGCACTCTCTACTGGTGAGTGCTAAGTATATTATGCTAGGATCTACCCTGCAAAGCAACCCTCAATTTGGTCAGATATGGGCAAATATAAGCCAGGTGTGGAAATTATAGCAAATTATTGCTTATTTACTCATCATATTTAATTTTTTTTAGCTGTTGTTTTAGTATGCTTGGAGAAGGGAAGGAAGGCCATGTTTTTTTGCATTTGACTAACTGCCGTATTGACTATTTCCTCAGGCAGCCATATAAAAACCCTTCCAGGGCTTGCCCCGGAAGGGCCTGCTAAAACTCATTGATCAGATTTTTTGTTAGTTAAAATAAGTGGAGCGGGTGATGGGAATCGAACCCACGTGACTAGCTTGGAAGGCTAGGGCTCTACCATTGAGCTACACCCGCTCTTTTTTGATAATCAGGGCAGAGATTTGCTTGCTTAAGCAACTTCTGGTTATCTCCACCCATGTGATGCAGTTTTCGTGCATATATTAATATAAACCGTAGCGCTCGATAATGCAAGACCTTTTTTAAGGCACAAGCTTTGCGCTGCCGGCTAACCCATTACAGTAAAAAAACAGAATTTTTTAACATGGCAGCTGGCCCGCTTTTTCAGTAACTGCCTGCAAAAGATTAGTATTACCTTTTAGCTCAAACCGTAAAATCTTTCTTCTTGATCAGCACGGCTCCGGCAGCAACTCCACCAAAGAACAGCGCCGGCAGAACCACCAAACCGGTCAAAAACATTTCACCCGCAACAGCCCCGGAAAGGTCGGCATAGTAGTAAATGCTCAAGTACTGCAGGAAGTGCAGCTGCTCATACATGGCCGCCAGGCTGTTCAGAAGGAAAAACCCAAAACCGAAGCCTATAGCCAGGGTGGTCGAGGCCTGGGTCCGGTCAAACAGGGGGGCCAGGGCAAAAGCGATCCCTCCCGCAGCCAGGCAGGCCAGGTAACCCATCAGGTGGGCGCTAAACTGGGCATAAATATCAAATACAGCCGGGGCAATCCAAAATGAGCCTACGACAGTGCTTGCCAGGTAAGCAGCAATCCAGAGCAGGGTTAAAAGGACCAGGAAGGCAGAAGCCTTGGAAACGAGAATCACAGAGCGCGGCACCGGCCGCGTGTAAAGAAATTCTACGGCGCCCAGCTCAACGTCACGGGTAACCATCCCCCCGGCCAGCATCATCGAGTAAATACTGGCTAAAAGCACGACGTAAAGCAGGACCAGCCCGCCATGGTAGAGGTTGACATCAACAAACATTTCCGGCGTCATTCCGAGGCCGGCAGTAAAGGCTTCCGGATAACCTTCGATCATTTCCACCAGTCCGGCATCTTCCAGGAAAGCAAAGGGGCCCAGGTAAACCAGGATCACGACAATAATCACCAGGGTCCAGATCAGCAGGCCCCGCCGGTTTAGGCTGATTTCGGTGCTGCTGATGTTTCCGTTAAACATGTGGCGTACCTCCTCCCCCCGGTGAAAACTCATAGAGGTGGAAAAGCACTTCTTCCAGGCTGGGATCGGTGATGCGCAGGTAATCCAGGTTGAAACGGGACAGGTACGAAACCAGTTCGTTGACCGGAAGATGGCTTAAACCCCGGTAATAGCCGGGCCTGGAAGGCAGTTCTCTTGCCTCGCCCATTTTTTCCAGGGCCGCGCTGGAAGGCCGGCTGCCGGAAACCTTGAAAATAACGACGCGGATGTTCCGCCCGGGCAATTCATCTACGGGCCCGATGTGAAGGAGCCGACCATCCTTGACCATGGCCACCCGGCTGCAGATCCGCTCCACCTCCTTCAAAACATGGGTGGAAAAGAAAATAGTCGCACCCCGCTGGTTTAGCTCCTCCAGGATCTTGAACAGCTCCTGCCGGACCAGGGGTTCGAGGCCGCTGCCCGGTTCGTCCATGATCAAAAGCAGGGGTTTGTGCATCAGGGCCTGGATAATCCCCAGCTTTTTCAGGTTTCCGTGGGAATAGGCGCGGACTTTTTTGTCGGGATCAAACTGGAGCCTGTCTACCAGCTCCTCTACCCACTGAAAGCTGCCAATGCTGTAAAAGCCGGCCGAATACTCAATCAAATCCCGCCCGGTCATTTCCGGGTAATAGCTGACTTCCGCAGGCAGGTAGCCAACCCGCCGGTAGAATTTACCTCCGGCAGCAGGAAGCTCTCTACCAAAAATCCTTACGAAGCCTGCACTCGGCTTAATCAATCCGAGGAGCAGGCGGATGGTGGTCGTCTTGCCGGCTCCATTCGGACCAATCAAGCCAAACACTTCCCCGTCCAGGACGGACATGCTTAAATCGGCTATACCCCTGTTTTGCCCGTAATACTTTGTCAGCTGTTCCGTTTCAACTGCATACAAGACCAAAACCTCCCTGTTTCAACCGGGAATGCACCCGGGTTAGAACTGTGTATGTAACCTGCCAATTACCGTCACCACAGGCCGACACTGAAATAATTATATCATTTTATAGCAGAAAGCCGTCCGGTTATTTAAAAAACCGGTCCAGCAGTTCAACCAGTTCCCAGACCGATCTGTCTTCTGCCAGCAAACCCTCCCGGCAGAAAGGGCAGGCAGTGACCAGAACTGTTTCAGCCGGAAACTCCTGCAGGCGGCGGGATGATATGGCAGCAGCTGTTTCCGGAAAGGCCAGCTGGAACATACTTCCCCCGCCGCAGCACCGGGTCAGGGCTCCCGAAGGCTGCGCCTCCTCTATTTCCAGGCCCGGGATGGTCCGTAAGATTTCCCGCGGTTCGGATACCTTTTCAGCCGTCCGGGCCCAGATGCAGGGATCATGGTAGCTGATGGTTTTCAAACCGGGCTCATCAGTACCGGCAGAGCTATTTTCTGCAGGTGACAGGCGCCCTTCTTTAATCAGATCAAGGAAAAAGGAGGGCCCGTCCATGATCTTAAGCGGCAGTTCCTGCCCCAGGTCCGGATAGCGATCGGTAAAAGTTAGCCAGCATTCCGGGCAATTTGTCACCAGCAGGGTAGCCCCGCTTTCAGTAAACTTGCGCCGGTTTTCTTCCGCCAGCTGGCGGGCCAGACTCTCATCGCCCCAGGTAAGGGCCGGGTAACCGCAGCAGTCTTCTTCAATCATCCGGTAAGATATGCCGGCCTTTTCCAGGACAGATTTGGCCGCCTCGATCGAAGCGGGATGGTTGGCCAGGGAAGTACAGCCGTTGAAGAAAAGCACTTCCTCGCCGCCCGCTTTCTCCCCGGCCCGGCCAGAGGCGATAACGGACCCGGTTTTCTGACCGTAGGGACTGCTGTACTTCCTCAGGTTGTTCAGGTACGGCTCGACCCGGGAAAGGCTTACCCCTTTTTCCCCGGCCGGCATCCTGGAATAAAGCAGTTCATCACACAGGTTCAGCTCCGGGAAGGGGCAGTGAATAGTGCAGCCCCGGCAGGCCAGGCAGTTGGAGGCCGCCTCAAGCATTACTTCGTCCCAGGCGAGCTTTCCTTCGTTAACCAGGGCGGAAATCCTGGCCTTCCCGGCCGGGGCGACGGCCTCTCTGCCCGTTACCTGCAGGACGGGGCACTCACAGCGGCACATGTTCGGACAAAGGGCACAGTTTAAAAGCTGCTCCATGTTTACTTCTGCCATGTGCGCACCTCCTCCAGGCCCAGTTTGCCGGGGTTCATAATCCCGCGCGGGTC
>PUKV01000090.1 GCA_003550645.1 Syntrophomonadaceae bacterium
ATATTAATCCGACCCAGGTGCTGAGCCCGCAGACTACCTTCCTGGTTAATGATATCCTGCAGGATTTCGTCCAGAAATATCTCGGCCGGGCCCTGCAGATTGACCGGCCCGTAGCAGCCAAAACGGGGACCACTGAACACTGGAAAGATGTTTACCTGGCAGCATATACCCCCAACATCGTTGCTACCTTCTGGATGGGCTATGATGAACCAAAGATGGGTGGTATCCAGCAGGGCTGGCGCTACTCTACCGCTTTTCTGCGTGAAGTATTCCTGGAAGCTTTCCAGGATTTGGAAATCAGGGATTTTAACCGCCCGGACGGCATCGTGCGGATGGAAGTATGCACTGTTTCAGGCCTGAGGCCCAGTGCGGCCTGCCGGGAAGCCAACGCTACGCGTTATGATTATTTTACGGAACAGCATGCACCCGGGGTTCCCTGTGATAAACACCGGGCTTCGGAATCGGAAGAACCCGATGAGGATGAAGATGCTGTAGATGAAAATGATGAGCCGGTGGAAGATCCCGATAATGATGAGCCGGATCGTGATGATCCACCGGAAGATGATCCCAATGGCGATCCCCCGGATGACGGGGAGGAACCAGATGAACCCCCTGACGAGGACAACGATCAGCCGGAGGATCCTCCTGAAGAAAACGACAATGGCGGATCTAATGGGAACGATTCCGACGACCAGGGTGATAATGGCCAGGGTGATGGCAATCAGGGTGATGGTGGTGAAGAAGAACGCGAAGATCCATGGTGGAGTTAGTATATTTAGTTCTTTCACCCGGCGTATAAATTACTACAGGAAAATTGTATAATAAAACTACAAAAGGCGGCACTGCTGCATGATTTCCTGCAGCTGCCGCTTTTCTTCTTCCTTAACCGGCAGCAGGGGTAGACGGGGTGGGCCGCCGTAACGTCCGATCAGGTCCATAGCCGCTTTCAGGCCGGCAACACCAAAGCGGGCGGTAACTGCGTCATTTATATCAAGCAGGCTTAGCTGTAAATCCCGGGCCTGTTCCAATTCGCCGTTGTTGAAAAGGGTGTATATATCTACGCACTCCTCGGGCATGACATTGGCCAGGGCCAGGGTGCCTCCCCCGGCTCCAAGCAGGAGGGCGGTCAGGAGAAAGCCGGCTGAGCCGGCGGATACTATAAAATCGCTGCCGGTTTTTTCTATGATTTTGCCGATTTGGACAATGTTACCCCCGCTGTCTTTTATACCCACTATATTGGGATGTTTCGATAACCGGGCCACCAGGCCTGCATTCATGTTAAGGGTGGTATTGCGGGGCATATTGTACAGGAAAATGGGAATGAGGGAGTTTTCAGCCACATGAAGGTAGTATTTTTCCAGGGCTTCATCGCTCATGCAGCCTTTAAAGTAGTGCGGTGTTATGATCAGGGCTGCATCTGCCCCGCTTTCTGCAGCAGCCCTGGTTAAGAGGATTGTTTCTTTTGCTGATTCTGTACCGGTTCCGGCAATAACTTTTTTTTCGGAAGGGAAGTTTTCTCGCACGTAAGCAAACAAACGCTCTTTTTCTTTAGCATTGAGCAGTACCGCTTCACCGTTGGTCCCG
This sequence comes from Syntrophomonadaceae bacterium, assembly GCA_003550645.1. Taxonomy (GTDB): domain Bacteria; phylum Bacillota; class Dethiobacteria; order DTU022; family DTU022; genus B1SED10-74M. The sequence goes on from PUKV01000090.1 coordinate 1,585, forward strand.
GCGGCAACCAGCCCGTGCAGGGATGTTTTTCCCCACCAGTCCAGGTTGTCGCGCAGTTTTCCCCATGCAATCTCGCCGCTGTTGTCAAATGGTGTCGGTATAGGGGCATATATGCCGTAAAACATCTTATCACCCGCCCTGTTGAATTTTGGGTTGCTGCAGATTAACAGCAGCAATGTATGAACAATTAGTACCTACTAAGCCTATTGGCCTTGTTGAATGGGAACCGTCCCCTGTGGCTTAGCGGGCTATGCTCGAGTACTTACAAAGATTATATAACAGGCGGTAGTCAAAATAAACAGTTCCAGGCAGATATTATTTCAGCAGGGGGATGGCTTAAAGGGAATTGTTCTTTTACCGAGAATAGTATATAAGACTAAGTTTATAAACGACAAGTGGAGGTGCAATCGATGAGCGACACTAAACCGGTAGCCGTAGAGGCGCAAAACAACACCCTGGGGATTATATCCCTCGTGGCCGGTATAATCGGCGTTATTTTATTTGTCTGCTGTTCTTATATTTCTGTGGTGCTGGGTATTGTAGCCCTGATTTGCGGTATCCTGGGTTACCAGCAAAAACAGCAGTATGCCCTGGCCGGAATTATCCTCGGGGCAATATCTATTGTCCTGGGCATTATCTTTGTCATCGTGGGCCAGGTAATATTCCGTGAACTCGTGCCTGTTTTGGAACGGGAACTCAGGTTCTAAGGTTAATTTAGTTCAACCTGATTGAGATCAGGTTTAAACAAAGGATGGATTTACTATGAATTCACCTGCCAGGATCTGGGCAGAAAGGACCCTGCTTGCATTTGCCCTGGTAATGATAGTGGTGGTCTACTTTTATGTGACTACTCCCGGTTTGCGGGATCTAATCCGACCCCACCACTGCCTGTTTTTTCAGGCCACGGGATTGCTGTGTCCGGCATGTGGTGGAACCAGGGCCATCGGCCACCTGTTAAACGGCCACCTGCAGCTGGCTTTAAAAAGCAATGCCCTGGCCGTGTTTTCATTGCCCTTGATCTTTTACGGCACATTATCAGCCTTCCGGCTGGTCTTCGACCGCAGCTTCAATCCCTCCGACATTAGAATTAACCCCTTTTGGCTGTGGATCATTCCGGTTGTGATTGTTATATTCTGGATTACCAGGAACCTCTCCTACTTTTCTTTTCTCAGCCCAATCTAAAGCGGTTTAACAAGACGGATTATTCCGGTTTGCTAAATTGAGAACCGGGGGGAAGCAGATTTTTGTTTCCAAACCTGACATCAATTTGAAAAACAGTAAGAGAACTTACAAGATCTATTTGACAGGGTTAACAGAAAATTGATATAATAACAGCCCCTAGTCATATTTAAAGTAATTTGTAGGCAGCGGGGTGGTGTGTTTTATGAGCAGGCTGGAAAAATCCCGGGAAGCGAAGCAAAAAAAGAAGTTAAAGGCAAAACAACTTTTTATTATTCTGGCCGTGATCCTGGTGTTGGGAACAGGCAGCTTGCTTTATGGAAGTATGTCCGGGCCAACCAATCAAGCAGATATGATTGATTTGGACAGAACAGCTGCCTTTAAAGATGTATTTGGTATCACCCATGTCAGGGTTTATTTGCACGATGGTATCGAAGATAATAAGTTAAATGCTGTTATTGAAGGAATATCCATGGAGTATAGCCCTGAAGATAATATGTGGGATCTTTCGCTGGACGGATACAGTGCAGGAGAACAGCTGGTTATAGAAGTAATTGCCGGGGATGATGGAAAGGTGCAGGAAGAAACTATCATTATCGGTGATTGAATATGTTTCGGGTGTTCCGCAGAAAGGTATTATTGGGTAGGGAGGTGGGGCGATAATAAAAATATGGGAACCGGGCTTGTTAGAAAGATTATATAAAATGAAGGGAGAAAAATAAAATTGGTTTTATTAAAAAAGACTGCAATAAGCCTGACGATAATGACGCTGTTATTGATCGCCTTCTCAACTGCTGTTTATGCGAATGATGTTGATGCGCCTGAAAAGCTCTACTTTGAACGTACGGATGGGAAGATTATTGTTGTTGATTATGTAGAGGCTATCGAACATTTTTGGCAGGATGGTAAAAAAGCGCTTTATGATGCTACTGTTACAGGAATAACAGAGGCATTAAAGAACCATCTTGATGTTTGGATCGAGGTAGAAATTGGTGGAACCCTGTACGTTCTTCACTACAGTGAAGCGGTTAAAGACGGCTTGAGTTATACAGAATTAATTGCAGAACGTCAAAAATATGAAGTTGATCGGCCAGACCCGGATCTGGAAATGTACCTTGAAGGAGTAGCTACTGTTAAGTTCCGGACTCCGATGCCGACTGTTTATGCCGACTGGTATGAAGTTCAGGTGACCTGGCATGAACTGTGGGAATTTTCAATTGTAGATGTTATAGTTGATGAAAGTGAACTGAATGATTTTGGATATGATATAGCTGATATTGAAGAAGTAAGGATTTTGGGTAATAGAGCTACCTTTGATGACGATGATCGTTACCGGGTGGTTTTTAACGAAGAAATAGAAATTGAGCCCGGAGATGTTGTATTCAGGATCGATGGGGATGTCTATTATTAGGAAATAACCCCTGTTTAATGATTAATTGAAGCCCGGTTGAAGGAAATCTTAATTAAACTGAGCTGCATATGATAATTTTGCGGCTCAGTTTAATTTTTGGCAGTTTACTTTTGCCTGCATTACTTTTTTCATCTCTTGCTTTATGTTCCGATCACAGTCACGTAAACGGTCCTTTTGCGGCGGGGCCCGTCGAACTCGCATAAGAAGATATTCTGCCAGGTTGAAAGACCCATTTCCCCTTCTATTAAGGGAATAGTTTCATTGGGCCCCACCAGGCCCGCTTTCAGGTGGGCGTCGGCGTTGCCGTCATGGCGGTCATGCTCCCATGTCCCGCGGGGGATCAGCCCGGCCAGCAGGTTGACCACGTCATTCTGGACGCTGTCATCCCAGCCTTCCTGGATCATCACTGCCGCTGTTGCTCCCTGGGCATACACGTTTACCAGGCCGTTTTGCAACCCACTCTCCCGCACTGCCTGCTCAACCTGGCCGGTAATGTCGTACAGCTTTTCCCGGCTGGAGGTGGCAAATGAAATTTCAACCCGTTTGCAATTCATCTCAGGCCTCCAAACATCCGTAATATCGGGGACGGTTCTAAATATTCCGGGAGTCCCAGTAGTTTTTGGCCGTTCAATTGTAAAGGTCTTTCCTGCTTAAAGCCTGGTGCAGAATGAAAGCCGGAATAATTAGAACCGTCCCCGATATTTCCGGTATTATTTACGGTTTGGGAATGCCGAACGAAGACATATATATGGCAAATTCGGCTTCTCCGTCGACTGCAACAACCCGGTTTACTTCTTCATCAAAGAAGGCGCCCACCTGGCAGGAGCCGAGGCCGCAGGACACTGCTGCCAGGGCGGCGTTCTGGGCGATATGCCCGGCATCGAGGTAAATGTAGCGGTATGCGCGCTGTTCATATTTCCACTTCGCCCGCTCGATCACGGCAGTCCAGATCAGGTTAAAAGCAGCGTCGCGCAGCATTTTCTGGCCGAGTGCCGCCCGGGCCAGGTCCAGGCCGAAGCTTCCCTCCTTGATCAATGTCAGGGCGTGGTAAGGTACCCGGTAATGGTAAAGTCCGGGTTTAAACCCCTCCACGTTATTGATCTGGCAGTAGGTCTCGACCGGGTAAAGTGCTCCTGCCGAAGGAGAGGCCCTGAACTGGTGATATTCGGTAGCCAGAGTGATCCCCTGGGCGGCCCACAATACCTGGGACAGGGTTTTTGCGTTTACGGCTGTGCTGCTGTAATTTCTGACTGAGCGCCGCTCCTGAACAGCCTCGTAGAGCGGTTGTCCGCCTTCCCGGTCGGGACGGGGAAGCTCGATTGTTTCATTTTCGGGTGGATACTTCTTATAAAGGGGTGGTTTACGGTCCCAGTCCAGGCCCCTGCCTTTTAAAGATTCCCGGAAATATTTACTCAGGCGTTGAAATTCATCGCCGAAACCCATCGATAAAACCTCCTGGTTGTGTTGCTTTTTACCGGGCCAGTTCCACCCGGTTGCGCCCTTTATTTTTTGCGCTGTACAGGGCCCTGTCAGCTTACTGGTAAACACTGTGAAAAGATGCATCCTGACCGCTTTTCAAGGCGGCGACACCAAAACTGGCTGTTATGCGAAGATCTTCCATCCTGCCGGTAAAGGTGCATCCTTCTATAGCCCGGCGGATTTTTTCTGCAACTTTTTGTGCTCCTTCCAGGGTGGTGCCCGGGAGGAGGATTACAAACTCTTCTCCGCCGAAACGGGCCAGGATATCGGTCTTGCGCAGCTGCCCCTTGATTACTCCGGCGATAAGTTTGAGCACAATATCTCCATTAGGGTGACCGTACTGGTCGTTAATTGTTTTGAAGTGGTCTAGATCCAGCAGGATCAGGCTGGAAGATTCACTGGTTCGTCCGATGCGGGCAATTTCCCTTTCTACAAACTCGGTAAAGCGCATCCGGTTGAACAGACCGGTCAGCATATCGGTGCGGGCCATATATTTAAGCTGCTCATTTTTTTTCTCCAGCTGCTTTTTTTGTTTTTCGATTAATGACTGCTGGACCAGGTTCAAGGCATTGGTGCGCCACAGGATCAAAGACAACCCGAGGCCTATGGCCGTGGCTCCAAAACCGTTCACCCTCAGGGATAGCAGCACTTCCGGGTTGGATTGGGTTAAAGGAAGGGTGAAAAACAGGGTCAGGTAGGCGATCCCGTAAAAAGCTGCGGCTACCCAGGGTTTAATGATCACGGCCAATGCTACGGCCAGGCTGGCTATAAGGTAAGGGTTGATGTTGGAAATAACCAGCTGATCTATAACGCAGAGGATAGCTCCGAATAAAAGGTAGGCCATGGCTGTGACCAGGTAGATGATCCGATGCAGTGTAAAATTTTCCAGGCCTTTGCTGCGGATCCTGTAGGTGGCAATACCGACCGAAGTGCTCAGGATCAGCATGACAGCATGAACAATGATTATTCCCGTCCGCCACTGGAATATAACTGAAGCCGGGTCCGGGTTGGCCTCACCGGCCAGGGCGATCCAGAAAAATATAATATGCCCGAGGTGGACCGGGGCCAGGACCAGGGTCAAGATCATCACCCTCTGGTTGTTAATCCGGGCAATTGCCGGCTCTGATACCTGGTTGAGCAGGAAAAAGGTATTAAACATATTAGTAATTGTGGTGTAAGCAGACATACCGATTTCTCCGTGCCTTCGTTGTTTTGGATACCATAACCTGTGTATCTATGAAAACATATGGAATTTAGCTATTCGCCGCCTTCCGGCAGGATTCCTGCTTACAACCGGGTATTTAAATCACACAAACCTCCAACCTTAGTGAATTATACTGATTGAACCATTATCTGTATCAGGGGTTTTAAAAATGTTATAATTTATGAGAGCGCACAGCAGCGAAATATTATGATTCCGGATTATAATTTGCCCTTTTGCAAGGCGATAAAGTGAGGAGATGGCTTAATGAAAGCGGAATACGGCTTGCTTGAAAGTTTGGAGATTACGGTACTCATGGATGATTATGCCGGATATGATTCCGGCCTCCTGTCCCAGCATGGGGCTTCCTACCTGATTGAAGCCTGGTATGGAAAAGATCGCAGTTCAGGCCGGACCATTCTTTTCGATACCGGCCAGTCCGCCGGCCCGGTTTTAGGTAACATGGCCGCCCTGGGTAAGGACCCCAGG
>PUKV01000182.1 GCA_003550645.1 Syntrophomonadaceae bacterium
CTATATGGGCTTTTACAATTACCTATATTTATTATACACTATAAATGGAAGGGACAAACCTTCCAAAAAAACTCCCAAAAATGGGAAAAGGAGGAAACACAATGGAAAAGGAACAAAAAGGGCAGGAAAAGGGCGGAAAAGGGCGGAATACGGAGGAAAAACAACAAAAGGAGGAAAAAATCATGGAAAAAACTAAAAAGGGAACCAAAAAGGCGGGAAAAGGGAAAACAGGTAAAAGGGCGGCAACTTGGCAGGAAATGGTAAAAAATCGGGAACGGGCTATTACTAAGGAAGGCCAGGAAATGGGAAATCTAACCAGGGAAAACATGGAAACAATTTTACTCAAGGATGGGGAAACAATGGCGGCAAAATGGGATATTTTAACTCTTGGCTACCATATAACATCGGAGGGAAAACCACAAAAGGAAAAGGATTCCAATTACAGGCGGGTAACAGGGGAACGGAAACAGGACACACTTGGCAGGTTATACTCCAATAATAACGGTTATCTCCTACAAATATCTATCGGCGGATACAAAAACCACTTCCTCTTCATTATACCAAATTCGGAAATAATGGTAAAAAATACCTCCGGGCAGGACATTACCATTAACCGGCAAAATTACAAAAATACCCATTACCAAATATTTACAAACCATGGCCGGTCATATAGGGCAGGGGATCTTCTTGGCTTCCAACATTCTCTATATTATACACATCCTGGAAGGGGGATATACTTCAAATCAACTCCCACAACATACAACTACAAGGGAAAAAATAAGGATACGGGGGACTGGGAAATATACACCAAAACTGGAAATACAAGGAAGGCTCCTCATCCCTGGGATCTCCTGGAAAACCTGGAAAAACATGGCATGGAATACGGTCACTCTCTAATCTCTAACAAATCACTGGAAAACTACAAATAATATCAAATAATAATCCTTCTCCTTTAACCCCTCTTTGGAGGGGTTTTCTTTTTTATGGAAAATCTCCCATAAAAACCCTGGGAAAAAATCACTGGAAATTCTCCATGAAAACCCATAAAATTACAGGGAATAATCTCCAAAAAATCTGGGAAAAATGGGAATGGAAAAAATGGTCAAATACTGGGAAATGGCAATCTCTACCAACTCCACAAACCCTTATTTCATCAGGGTTCACGGGCTGGAAACTCCTTCCATCTCTTCTTGGGAATAATTCCCTTTTACCAATTCTGGAAATTATCACCATTCATCTCCTTACAGGAATTACCAATTACCAGGGAATCTTTTCCATTTACCAATTCTGGAAATTACTCCCACAGGAAAGGATTGGAAAAACTGGGAAAGGCTGGCAGGATAATTCCTATTACTTACCAAACATTCCTAACGGATAATTTCTATCAACTACGGGCTGGCTGGTAGGGGATAATCCTTCTCTTCTACTATAAATTCTCAAATAATAATCATTATTAAATAATAACCCCTACCATCAAATAATCATTATCGGCTTCGGCGGTGGGCAGGCTCCACAGACCGGACAATGTTTACAGTTTACTCGCTTCTAAATATCGGACAATGTTTACAGTTTACTCGCTTCTGTAGTAACAGACCGGACTAAGATAAATGACTACTCGCTTCTAAAAGGGAGTGGACATCAGGGAGAATTTGTATTATAGTAATAACAGGGGAGGGAGAGGTCTTGACACAGTTAGCTCTAAGAGACAAAGTAGATATTGACTGGATTATAGATAAGGTATTACTTTATTGTGAAAAACAGGGCGGCATAGAACTATATCCCTATCAACGTGAATATGCAGAAAAGATTATAGAGAGCATTATCTTTAACGATGGGGAGGAGATAACTGCTCTTTTTTCTCGTCAAAGCGGCAAAACGGAAACTGTTGCTGTAATTATGGCAGGAATCATGGTGCTGTTGCCCAAGTTGGCGGAAATGGACGATTTTAGGGAAGCATTATCCCATCTATCTAAAGGAGTATGGGTTGGGCTGTTTGCGCCGAGTAGGGAACAAGCGTTCACTACTTTTAGCCGGACAAGGGAGAGGATTCGGAGCGACAACGCAAGGATGATATTGAACGACCCCGAAGTGGATACTTCGCTGGACAAAGAGGCCAATCCCATGATGTTAAGCAATGGTAGTCGTATGCAGATGCACTCGGCGGCGAAGCAGAGCCAGATTGAGAGCAAGACTTACCATATTATTATCATAGAGGAAGCGCAGGACGTGGATCAGGGGAAGGTTACGAAAAGTATTCACCCTATGGGAGCCGCCACGAATGCTACGATTTTGAAAATCGGAACGCCCAATAATAAGAAGTGTGAATTTTTAGAGGCCATACGGCGGAATAAGAGGTTAGACACCAAGCGGCGGGGAGGGCGGAAGGCGCACTACGAATACGATTACAAGGTAGCCCAAAAATACAATCCCCGTTATAAGCAGTATATAAAGAAGGAGAAGTTAAGGTTAGGTGAGGACAGTGACGAATTTAGAATGAGTTATTCGTTGGAGTGGTTGTTGGAACGGGGTATGTTTTTATCGCCGGAAATGAAAGAAAAGATGTATGATGTTTCTCTTATGCACCAGTTGGACAGTCGGGCTTACTGTGTGGCGGGGATTGATATAGGGAAAAGGACTTCTTCCACTATTGTAACTGTGGCGGAAGTGGATTTTAAGAACGCCGTTTTTGATGAATACACGCAGGAAAAGATACCCGTTAAGAGGACGTTGAACTGGCTGGAAATTTACGGGGACGATTACGAGAGCCAGTATTATGAGGTAATGGACTTTATTAAGAATTACGATATTAAGGTCATTTATGTTGACGCTACCGCCGTTGGTAGTGCTATGGCGGACAGGTTGATTTACGTGATGGAGGGTCGGGCTGATGTGGTGGCTTACGAATTCAGTATGCCGTCCAAATCGAGAATGTGGAAACTATTGAGAAGGGAGATTGAGAACGAGAGGTTTCTTGTCCCCGCCCATGCTAAAACACGGCGATTAAGGAGTTACAAGAATTTCGAGCAACAATTTGATGATCTGGAAAAAGAGTGGAAAGGGCAACATCTGGTTTGTCAGAAACCTAAAGATGATAAGGACGCTAAAGACGATTATCCTGATTCCGCCGGGTTGTGCTGTTTGGCGGCGCACCACGAAGTAATGCCGGAGTTGGAGGAAGGAGATAACCCATTTTGGAATGACAGGTGAGGAGGGGCATAATGCAGGGTAATGTTATCAAGTTTCCTGATCCGAATAAGGGAACGATGGAAGCGATTAAACGATTAGTGGAAAAGGAGAAAATAGACGATAAAGATCACGATATTATTTTTATCACAAGGGATAAAAAGACGGGAGATATTGCTATGGTGTCGAATTCATTCAGTGTCCCCAAAACTCACGAAGCCTTTATCGCCATTTTGAACCACGCCATATTTTTGGCTTCGCACAGTGTTTATATGAAAGATTAGGTGATAATATGATAAAATATAAAAAGGCACTAATTTTTGTGGCGAAGGATATAGGGTGGATTGTGGTATCGGAAGTGTATATGGACAGGGTAAACAAGATGATGGAAGATTTAGAAGGGCAAGCTGACCAAGAAGAAATTATGGAAATATTAAAGGAAAAAGAAATTCCCTTTGTATTTATCAAGGGCAAAGAAAGGGGGATGGAAGTTACCAAGTTCCCTGAAACGTAAGGAGTGGTCGTATCAAGTTGGGTTTTATAGTGGAGTTTATATTTCTTGTTTTACTGGTGTTTGTTTTAATTCTTTTAAAAGCATGGTTATACGAAAAAGATATTACTTGGCTATTGGACGAACTTAACAGCATATTTACTTTGTAGGTAATTGCTGATAATATTAAAGTAATTAATTATTAAGGAGGATGAAGGAATGGGCTTGGAAGATGCTGGTCGTCAGGTAATGCTGGAAGAATTTGGGGCAGTTGCTTTAAGGTGTCGTCTTTATGATGATTTAGGTGCTGAACTTTCCGGGGAAGGTTATGAGGAACAGACAATTTCGTGGACTTATAATGGTACAGATGTAATCTTGGAGGCGGATGATGTAGAGGGTATCGTGGCGGAATTTAATGTCCCGGCGGGAACAGTTAAATACGTGGGATTCCTTAATGTCGGCGCAACTCTTTTAGCACAGCACGATCTCGCTGAAAATGCTGAAACATTTACCAATCCCGGTGTTTACCAGTTGACCGCCGCTTCGTTGGAGCTTGATCCATCTTAAACTAATACGGGGTGATTTAAGTGGTATTTAAAAATACGCCGAAGTTGAATTCTACAATAAAGACAAAGACAAACGTAAAAGGCCGGAAGGCCGGTAGGGGTCAGGTAAAAGAGACAGCTAAAAGTAAAACCTGATTCTACCTATAATCCATTAAACACCGCAGATTTTAGGAGGGTGTTTTAATGGGTCAAGCGTATCTTGATGGTAAATACAGACTAAATGGTGTTTTATATTTAGATGGAAATATACCTGACAGAGAAGCCCACGTTACCGCCTCTACTTCCTTAAACGTAACACATAGTTCATATGAGATAAGAACAGGACAGGCAGTTATAACTGCTTTCACTTCTGTAGATACTACACATAGTTTATACGAAAAAATAACAGGGCAAGCCTTTCTTACAGCCTCAAGCCTTACTGATGTTTCTAAAAGAAAAATCGGTAAGGGTGAGGCTACTTCTGTTTTCGTTTCCTCTTTACTATTAGACGGTACTGGTGTTCATACTATTTTAGCCGCCGTCCCGGTTACGGCAGTAAGTGCAGTTGCCAGTACAGGAGTAAAAGGCGGTAAAAAAGAAATTGATATATTTGCTTTATCTTTAATTGAAGTAAGCCATTACCGGCCTGTGGTTATGACGTTATTCGGGGAACAGGATGAATCGGTTGTTAATTTATGGTGGGAGTATGAGCCGGTAGGGGAGGGGTCATAAAGTGGGTACTACATTTTATCTCGGAGGAACAAATGCTGACCTCTCCGGCGGTGCTTCCTTCAGTAAATATTTAGAGGAAGAAACCGAATCTGCCGGTTCTATAACCATTTCCAGAGGAGATAATTCAACTTTTGAATCTGATTATGGATTTACAAGAGAAGATATTCCAGATAATCCTAATTGGAATGTAGGGGTAATAACAGTTAAAATTAATGTAACCAATGTATCAAGAAACGTAGTAATGAAACTTTCTGCAAGTAGAATAAATTCTGATGGAGTTGTTCAAGAGACTACTGATGAAACTGGTGAACAAACTCTAAGTTCTATCCAAGAATATACGTTTACAATTCCTACCCATAATTGGGATGAAGGAGACGAATCTGATAGATTAAGAATTAATTACATTTCAAGAGGAACTCATGCTGTACAAGGCGGAACTGTTACCATAGAAACAGGGACAAGCTCTGCCTCAGTCGAAACTCCCATCGAAATTTCTCCTTTTGATTCTCCGGTAATTGTTACAAATCAGGCGGAGAATATAACTCGTGATTATGCAGATTTAAACGGGTATCTGGATGACTTGGGAGAAGTTACAGAAGTAGATGTATTTTTCCAGTACCGTAAAATCGGCGGTTCATGGAGTGACACTACTAAAAATACCCGAACCACCACCGGAAGTTTTAGTCAAGGAATATCCAACTTAGATCACTCTTCCACTTATGAAGTCCGGGCAGTTGGGGAATATGATCGAAATGGCACTACAGAATATGCTTATGGAAATACATTAGAATTTGATACAAAAGAAGTTTATTCTTCCGCCGTTTCTATGGAAAGTTACTCGGAATTATCAGTTTCCGGCAGAAAAGTTGGACGGAGAGAAATTGATATAATTTCTACAAGTGAAACATCTGCCGAATTATATATTCAGTTTTTCGTAGAGATAGAGCGAAGAATTGGCGAAGGTGAATGGGAATTAATTGCTAAAATTTATGAAGAAGATAAGGGTTCACCTGAAACTTTTACTGATGATATTACCGAATTTGAACAAGAGCAGTATTATCATTACCGGGCAAGGCGATACCAAGACGGCGCATACATGGAATATTCCAATGTAGTTTCAATCTATTTTGAAGAAGTAACTGAGTATCTTACCGGGGAAGCTCCTTTACAATCCACCAGTTTACTATCGGCAACCGGCAGAAAGTTACAAACCACCGAAGCGGAATTTGAAACAGTTTCATCTTTAGAAGTTGAAGGACAAAAAGCCGGTCAAAAAGAAGTAGAATTGGAAACTGTATCGGAAACTACCTCTACTGGTATTGCAGTTTCTCGTAAAAATGTTGAATTACAGGCTGATAGTGATCTTATAGTAACGGGTCAAAAATTAACAAAGTATCAACCTCAACTAACAAGTATTAGCAGTATAACGGCAACGGGTCAATTAACAGGGCAGGTAGAAATAGAACTAACATCATCTTCTGCATTTAATGCCGTAGGAAAGGCAATTAAAAAAGGCCAATTTGATATTCATGGGGTTTCTGAAACTATATCAACAGGTGATAAAACCGCTAAAGGTGTAACTGCTGTAACTGCTACATCGGAAACTAAAGTTTTGGACTTACCTGTTATCACAAAACAGGTTCACTTACGACCTTATGCTGAAGTATCTGCGGCGGGTCGGAAAAAGGCAACGGGTCAATTAAATATTACATCTAATAGTGAACTAATAGCATTGGATAGAATCACACCGAGACAGGCTATAATACTAACTTCTACCTCTAAATTAACGGCGGAAGGTAAGAAAGTTGCCAAAGATACAGTAAATCTTACCTCTATCGCTGAAACTGATGCTTTCGGGGCAAAAACTGCTGAAGGCATTACAAACATAACGGCGGAAGCTAAGTTTATTTTAGATGATAATATTATAGTATATGTCGTAGTAACAACAGAAGAACCTGTTATGGTAGGTCAAACTACGGCGGAAGTTGCTACTACTGTTTCGATACCGGAAGGATGGTGGGGTTAAGGGATGGAAACGGGTAGAAAGGAAGTGAGATAAATGGCACAAGTAGTATATAATGCTAAGTTAGGGGTGAGGATTTTTTGCCACAGAAGCTCAAGAAAATTAACAACACAACCTACGAAGCAGACTTTGAACGGGCAAGGGTGGAAATAGGTGACATCACCAGCGACAAGTTCATCCCCTGTTGTAAGATGTATA
>PUKV01000053.1 GCA_003550645.1 Syntrophomonadaceae bacterium
AAACCTTGAAGGAATATACCCGCCGCTACCCTAATGCCGGATACGGGGGTAGCTTTTACCAGTGGGCTTTTTCTGATAGTTTTGAGCCCTACTACAGCTTTGGGAATGGATCGGCCATGCGAGTAAGCCCGGTGGGCTTTGCTTTTGATAACCTTGAGAAAGTCCTGGAAGAGGCTGAGCAAAGCGCCACAGTTACTCACAACCACCCTGAAGGAATTAAAGGAGCCCAGGCAGTAGCAGCGGTAGTGCACCTGGCCAGGCATGGGCATAGTAAAAGAAAGATTAAAAACTATATTACAGAACAGTTTGGCTATAACCTGGACCGGACCCTGGAGCAGATCCGCCCCAACTACCAGTTTGATGTTACCTGCCAGGGATCGGTCCCTGAGGCCATTATTGCTTTTCTGGAAGCAGAAAATTTTGAAGACGCTGTCCGCAAGGCGGTTTCACTTGGAGGCGACAGCGACACTATTGCCTGCATGACCGGGGCTATGGCCCAGGCTTATTATGGCGAGGTTCCTTATAAGATTGAAGAAAAAGCCCGCAGCATACTTCCTCAAGAGCTATTGGGAGTAATTGATGCATTTAACCGTTTTGCCGGGCTTGATTAACTTAAAATGCGTTGTAAGGGGAGTATAAAAAATAACCGTAATTTTTATACAATAATCATATTACATATTTTTGGTCAGAATGCTATTGTTAGAATGAATGAGTTTGGTTTTAAAATGTGTGTGATGGTCTTATTGTTTCAGCAGTAAATTTTGTCAAAATATTATTAAGTAAGGAGATGCCTATGAACACCATTATTGATGCTTATGAAGTTAACGGTAAGCCGATCAAGGATTGGACAATCAAAGAACACAATGTAGCGCTGGACACGCTCGGGGCAAGAATTTACAAGCCCTTTCACGGCGTCCTGGTTTTGGGCGGCGGCACAAAACCTTACACGATTAAAGTCCGGAAAGAAACCGAAGAGGGCGAAAAGGAAATGGAGCTGGTGGATGCGCTTGCCTGTTATTCTGCCGTGCCTTTCGGTCACAGGGATCCTGTCATTACAGAGAATGTTAATAAGTTTATTGCCCAAATGGCAACTATCCCCCGTTCAATTTCTCACAGTTACCTGGGCCCCTGGCAGGTTAAGCTGCAGGAATTTACCCAGATGGACATGTTCCTTCCAAAGAGCAGCGGGACTGAAGCAAATGAGGCCGCGATTAAGGCTATCAGGAAATGGGCTAAAAATTATGGTGGCAGGGACGGTAAAGGTATAAAAGGCACACCTTACATTATTACAGCTAAAAACGCCTTTCACGGCAGGGGTCTTGGATCCACAGCCATGATGGACGATCCGACTACGAGAAAAGATCTGGAGCCCCTGATGCCTGGTTTCGAACAGGTTCCCTTTAATGATGTCGGAGCTATGGAAGCTAAATTCAAGGAGTATGACGGTGAAATTGCTGCTGTATTTATTGAACCAATCCAGGCCGAAGCGGGCATACTAATTCCAGATGATAATTACCTGCGTGATGTCCAAAAGCTTTGTAAGGAAAACAATGCCCTGTTTGTGCTTGACGAGATCCAGACCGGTTACTGCCGGACAGGATATAACTTTGCCTGGCAGCTCTACGGCCTGGAAAAGCCAGATTTGGTAACCCTGGGCAAAGCCATGGGTTCGGGAGTACTGCCGGTAAGCTGCCTGTGTGGTAAAAAAGAAATCATGGAGTTGTTTGAGCCGCATGGTGAAGGAAGTACTTTTGGTGGTTTTCCCCTGGCTTCTTTTGTGGGCCTGCTGACCATTCATGAACTGGAAAAAAGAGATATAATCAAAATGGTAAGAGAAAACGGCAAGTACCTGAAAGAAAAACTTGAAGAAGTTGCCAAAAAGCACGCCGAAAAGGTTAAAGAAGTAAGGGGGATAGGTATGTTAATAGGGGTTGAGATTAACCCCCAGTATGATGGGCACAAACTAAGCTTGAATATGATTGAGCACGGAGTTTATGCCAAGGAACCCCATGATACCAACCTGCGCATAGCTCCGCCGATAGTTATCGAGCGTGAGGGAATGGACAAAATAGTATCAGCCCTCGATGTAAGCCTGGCTGATCTGTAAAGTGTTTGGCTAAAAGGTACATCCCCCAATAAGTATTAATGTTATGCAAGAAAAAACCGGGAATTCGTTCCCGGTTTTTTTATGGTGCGCCCGGGAGGTTTCGAACCTCCGGCCTCCTGCGCGTCAAGCAGGCGCTCTCCCCCTGAGCTACAGGCGCATGTCTATTAGCAAAGTTATTTTAGCACTTAAGCGCTTAAAATGTCAAGAAAATTAGGCTCTTGAACTGTAAAAGATCTTTTTTCTATGCTATTATGTAAATGCATTTGCTTGTGCAGGGAGGGAATACCAGTGCCGGCAAACCTGACACCACAATACTATGAAGCCGAAGAGAAATATCGTCGAGCCAGTTCTCCAGAAGAGAGAATACAGGCTTTGGAAGAAATGCTGGCGGTAATACCCAAACATAAGGGTACAGAAAAATTACAGGGCGATATTAAAAAAAAGCTGGCCAAGGTCAGAGAAGAGGGGAAAAAGAAGAAATCGGCTTCGAAAGGCTATGATCCTTTTGGGGTTGAAAAGCAGGGCGCGGGCCAGATCGTCCTGGCCGGGTACCCCAACAGCGGCAAATCTTCCCTGGTTACATCTCTGACCAGGGCTAAACTTAAGGTGGCTGATTACCCCTACACAACCGCAATTCCGGCAACAGGCATGATGCCCTATAAAGATACCTGGGTCCAGCTGGTTGATACTCCGCCGCTTATGGAAGATAACGTTCCGCCAGGCCTGATCGGGACTTTCAAAGAAGCAGATGCCCTGCTTATAGTAATTGATGTTTCCACTGCCGAGTGCCTGGAACAGATGGAAGGGGTAATGAAGGTTTTGCAGGACCGGGAAGTAATTGACCTCTCTGAGGAGGGGGAAATAATTGCTCCGGTTCCTTTCCTGGTTGTAGCCAACAAAATTGATCATCCCGAAGCAGAGGAAAACCTGGAAGTGATGCAGGAGTTGATGCCTGATTTTGACCCCCTGACTGTTTCAACTGATAACAGCAGCCTTGAAGAACTCAAAGAAAAGTTATATAAGCTTCTCGATGTAATCAGGGTTTACGGCAAGCCTGCTGACAGGCCGGCGGACATGGAGCGGCCTTTTATCCTTAAGCGAGGCAGTACGGTTCTTGACTTTGCCGAACAGATCCATAAAGATTTTCCTGATCAGCTAAAAAACGCACTGGTTTGGGGTTCTTCAAAATTTGACGGGCAGCCTGTAGCCCGTGATTATATTTTGGCAGACGGAGATATTGTAGAGCTTCAGCTTTAAGTTTATACTGTTTGTAGTAAAACTACTATGATTATTTATAAGGAGATGACCCTTTATGCTTTGGATCGTACTCGGTATAGTTGCGCTTGTAATAATCTTTGCTATTGCAACTTACAACCGCCTGGTGGCTTTACGTCAGAATTTAAAGAATGCCTGGTCGCAGATTGATGTGCAGCTGAAAAGGCGCTATGATTTGATTCCCAACCTGGTCAACACGGTAAAGGGCTATGCTGCGCATGAAAAAGAAACCCTTGAAAACGTCACCAAAGCCCGCACTATGGCCATGCAGGCCGGGAATGTTAACGAGCAAGCCGGGGCAGAAGATATGCTTACCGGAGCCTTGAAAAGCTTATTTGCCGTTGCTGAGAGCTACCCGGAATTAAAAGCCGATGCCAACTTCAGGCAACTGCAAAATGAACTGGGTAATACCGAGGGACAAATTGCTTCAGCCCGGCAGGCTTACAACCAGGTCGTAATGAATTTCAACACGGCCATTCAGCGTTTTCCGACAGTTCTTGTAGCCGGTATGTTTGGTTTTCACCAGGAAAACTATTTCAACCTGGATGAAGAGCCGGCTTCCCGTGAAGCGGTTAAGGTTGAGTTTTAGATTTAATATGTTTATAACAGTATGCCAAATAAGCCCGAAGGTTTGACCTTCGGGCTTTAGTTAATACAAGCCTATGCTGGATTATCAGGGGTGGAGTATATGCGACAATGGACAAGTAGTGAATTAGAAAAAAGTTCAAGAAAGAATGCTTGCTGTAAAAATTTCCATACTCAGGTCCGGTAGACGGAGAATATGGTACTATGGGTTCGATTGAAAAAGCTGAACAGGGTTTGCAAGAATTGTTCGAAAAAAGTCGCTTTGAAATAATGACTGAAACTGCAGCCATAAAAACAGGCTTAATGGAAGTCCATGGGATTACAAAGGCTATCTTACTTTAAACACCCATAATTGTGCCAAAAATCATCCCCGAAATGGTGGCCATTATAGCTACCAGGATCACAAAGATTATCGTTTTAGGCGTTCCCAGGACGCTCCTGATCACCAGCATGTTGGGCAGGCTCAGGGCCGGTCCAGCTAAAAGCAGGGCCAAAGCAGGCCCCTGGCCCATCCCGGAGCCAAGCAGGCCCTGGATGATCGGGACTTCGGTCAGAGTGGCAAAATACATGAAGGCTCCTAAAACCGAGGCTACCAGGTTGGCCTGGAAGCTGTTTCCGCCAACCAGCGCTTCGATGTAATGGACAGGGATCAGGCCGGCGTCGCTTTCAGGGCGGCCCATCAGCAAACCGGCAACTAGAACACCGGCAAATAAAAGGGGTAAAATCTGCTGGGTAAATCCCCAGGTGGATTCAACCCAGGAGGTTCGTTCTTCCTGATCGAACCAGCGCCAGATCATGAAACCGAGAATTAACAAAAGGACAGCTACGAAGTACCACCTGGCCTGATATAAAAAGTACCACAATCCTGCAGTTTCCTGCGGCTCGCCAAGGGCGGCAAAAACCAGGATCATGACCAGGACCAGGAAATATGTCACAGTCTGCGCTTGACTGCGTTTTTCAGGGCCTTCATCATCCATGCCTTGAAAGTTAGCCTCGGCTCTTTCCCGGTCTTCACTGCGGTAAAGCACAGCCATGATCAGGCCGATTACTATGGCAAAAATTACAGCGCCCACCGCCCGGGCCAGGCCCAGTTCCCAGCCCAGGACCCTGGCCGTAAGAATAATGGCCAGGATATTGATGGCAGGCCCGGAGTAAAGGAAAGCTATTGCCGGCCCCAGGCCGGCTCCCCTGCTGTAAATCCCGGCGAAGAGCGGTAGGACGGTGCAGGAGCAAACAGCCAGTACACTTCCAGATACGGAGGCAACCGAGTAGGCGAGCACCTTGTGTGCACCGCCGCCAAAGTATTTGATAACCGAGCCCTGGGACAGGAAGTTGGCGATGGCCCCGGCAATGAAAAAGGCCGGGATCAGGGTTTGCAGAACGTGTTCCCGGACATAGTATTGCAGAAGGAGAAAGGCTTCCATGATGGAAGCCTGGATGTTAGGATGCTGAAAGGGGATAAAATATACGGCGATAAATACACCGGCCAGCATAGACAGTTTGCGCAAGTTTTCCATTCATTCACCACTCCATTTGGTTTAAACCAGTGTTTTTTGTTTTCTTTCCCAGAAATTCTTGAGCAGCTCAGAACTGGCTTCCAGCAGGTCATTGATCCTGGGATCAGTTATCCGGTAGTAAACTCTCAAACCTTCTTTCCTTGATGTTACCAGGCCTTCTTTTTTTAAGATATTAAGGTGTCTTGAGATATTGGATTGCTCCATCTGCAGCTCCGGGACAATTTTACAAACGCAAAGTTCCCCGTCCTTTAACAGTTCAAGGATCTGCAGCCTGGTCGGGTGAGCCAGGGCTTTGAGCATTTCCGCCTGGTAATAATGCCTGGTTTCAGCCACCTATTTCACCTCTTTTTATAAATCTATGTTACTATATATAAAACTATGCATATAATAACATAGCCTATTATATTTGACAACAGGCCACGGGCCACTGGATAATCCTTCTAATAAAGGAAGTTCCGAGGTAGACATTATGGACCGGTTTAGGAAAACCCGGGATCTGATCAAAAAATATGTGGAAGATTTAGCAGCTGAATAATACCGACTATCTTGATATGTTATAATTGCATTAGTGTTTTATGAAAATGGCATTGCTGTAGGCCTGCTGATAGCTTAATGGATTTAGCTTTATGACAACCAGGGAATGAAGAGAGGTGCAGTGTTTGCAGTCAAAAGAAGCTGCCGTGGTGATCAACCCTGCTTCCGGGGGAGGTCTGGCCGGAAAAAGGTGGCCTAAAATTGCCGCGGCCCTTGAACAAGAAGGAATCAAGTTTGTGCACAGCTTTACAGAAAAAGAGGGAGACGCGACCGAATTAACCCGCCAGTATTTGCAGGACGGTTATGATTTAATTATTTCTGTAGGTGGAGATGGAACTAACAACGAAGTGGTTAACGGTTTTTTTTATGAAGGTAGGTCTGTTCGCGAAAATGCTGCCATTGGTTTTATATCTACCGGCACCGGCAGTGATCTAATCAGGACTCTCGGAATTCCCAAAGATTACAATGCGGCGGCGGCTCACCTGCTTAAAAGCCCTACTCGGGATGTTGATGTTGGCAAAATTGCTTATACCAATAACCAGGGAGTACCCGAAAGCAGGTATTTTATAAATATTGCCGGCCTGGGCCTTGACGGCGATACGGTAGGACGGGTAAACCGGACCAGCAAGGCCCTGGGCGGTTTTGTGTCTTTTTTATGGGGTACCGTTCTCAGTTTACTTCTTTACCGGAACAAGAAAATGACTGTCACTGTTGACGGTAAAATGGTTTGTGAAGGAAATATAACCACGGCTATTATCGGCAACGGTTGTTATTTTGGCGGTGGTATGAACATTGCCCCGGAAGCACGCATGGATGACGGGCTCTTTGACATAGTAATTTTGGAAGGGTTGAGTAAAATAGATCTGCTGCTCAATCTGCCCGGCGTTTACAAGGGCAAGCATATGGGTAACCCGAAGATCATTTTTCTGAGGGGGAAAAATATAACGGTAACATCTCCGGAAGAGCCCCTGCTTAACCTGGACGGTGAGCAGCCCGGCCGGGCTCCGGTTGAAATAGAGCTGCTGACCAGGGCTATTAAGATCAAGAGTTAAGGTGCCTTATAATTCTAATGGTGCTTTATAAACAGTGCTGCACAGGCAAAAGATCCGGGTTACTGCCTTGACA
>PUKV01000018.1 GCA_003550645.1 Syntrophomonadaceae bacterium
AATGCTGGTTTCTACTACTCTTTGCGGCTCTCTGGCCTGCAGTTCTTTTAAATAAACATTTACCAGTGCGCTTAATTCCACCGGTTCCCGGTTGATTTGCCTCTGCGAGACCCGGGAGAGTTTGAGCAGGTCATCGATTAATTCGCGCATGTCCTTACAGGAACTGTTAATTCTCTGTAAGTACTTCCGGCCCTGGGGATCAAGCCGGTCAGGGTAGTCCTCGAGCAAGATCTCGCTGAAACCGCTGATCCGGCTTAGCGGGGCGCGCAGGTCGTGGGAAGCAGAAGAGGTAAAGGCATCAAGCTCCCGGTTTGCCGCCTCCAGCTGGGCGGTGCGCTCTCTCACCCTTTTTTCCAGCTCTGCGTTTAGCTGGTTAATATTTTGTTCTCGGGTTTTACGTTCTACTAAAGTACCAATCATCCTGGCAGAGCTGTGCAGGCGCTTCCTGGCGAGGTCAATAATAAATGGGGGCCTGGTTTCATATTCAGCAGCCATTTTGGCTAATTCATCGGGATCAACATTATATTTATCCGCAATTTCTGTAAGCATTGCTCCCTCTTGCGGGGGATCTCCATAGCCAAAATTAATCGAGCCCACCACCTCCTGGTCGGCCCAAATCGGGACTGCATATAACCTTAAGCCGCCGTTACATTTAACATCAACCGGAGCACCGGTTTCAATAGCAATACTTGCAGCATCTTTCCAGCATGATTCATGGCAGAGCCATTTGCCGCTGTCCAGCGCTTTGCGATTATCTTCAGTTTCGCATAATTTCCTGGAAGCTTCATCTAACTTTTTGCACCAGCCGGAAGAAAAAATACCAAGAGCATAGTCACCGTTTGCTTCATAGATAGCGGTTGAAGTTTCAAGCAGGTCGAGGTAATCGCTTGCTATATCCTCTAAAACATCCCTGTCGACAGCATCCATGATCACCCTGTACCTGTTCAGTGCGGTTATGTCACCGTAACTTTGTTGTGCTGCCCCTTTATTATCGGTAAATCCTGAAGCTTTATCAGATTTAAGCATCCATTCCAGGCGATGCAGTTCCCTAACTGCCTGCAGGCGCTCAGTAATGTCTTCAAAAGTTGCGTAAACCCGGAAAGGTTCTTCAGCGCCTGGTTGAAATAAAGGAATGGCAGTAATACTTAACCAGACGTGACTTTCTAAATCCGGCCGGTATATGCCCTTAATCACCGGGCCTATTTTTTGACCTGTGCGCAGGGCGATCATCGTCGGGTGTTCTGTTCCCGGCACTGCTGTTCCGTCCGCTTCGATCATCTGCCAGCGCCTGTCTGTCGAAGTTTGACCCTGCATTTCGTCGAAGGAAAAGCCGAGAATTTTTTCTGCTGCCGGGTTGGCCGAGATGATCTTACCGGCTGCATCCTGGTAGATCACTCCCTGGGCCATGGTTTCGAAGAGGCGGCGGTGTTTCTCTTCGCTGTCGCGCAGGGTTTTTTCAGCTTTTATGCGATCTGTAACGTCCCATACTGTTGAGATCATTAAGTCCTTATCTGGAAGGGGGGTGTTGCTTGCACTTATATAAGCCACGACCTGGCCGTTACGCGTAACCGGGATATTTTCCCATAGCATTCTTTTAGGATCACCGGCAGCGCAATCTTCAAGCACCCTTTGCTTGATTTCGGAGCGAAAGCGGGGATCTTCGTAAACCACTTCCCAGAAACTGTCCCATTCGGTTAAAGCTTCCCTGGTTGTACGATAGATTTTGGGAAAATTATCATTCATGTAAGTAAAATTTACATCCGGGTCGACTGAATTGACCGCTATTCCTATCGGTAAATTATCCATTACTGTCCTGATAAAGGCTTCGCTTTCTCGCAAATCTTCCTGGTTCTTTCTTTCCCGTTCTAAGTTGTTTAGCCAGTGCTGGACTTCTCGCTCTCCCTTTTTATGGTTTAAGTATTCTTCCGGTTCAATGTAGTAGAAGTTGCGGTAAATTCGGCCGCCTTTGATCAAGAGAGGGTGGGTTAGGACCACCCCTTTGATGGTTTCGGGATCAAACTTCCAGCGGTCATACTGGCAGAGGGCCACACAGGGATAGGCAGGAAAGAGCTCCTGGTTCATCTTTGTCTCGTACTCCAGGATTCTTTCGGCGCCGTGATATCCCCTTAAGGCCCAGCTCATCTCGCCGGTAACCCGCAGGGCGGAATAACCTTCCCGGAGCGCTTTTTCGGTTTCTGCGATCAAAAAAGCAATCATCAGGTCGGGGTCAAAATAACCTTGCCGGGTATAGGCATCTCTTTCATGGATAATGCTTAGCTGCCCCTTTTTATCGTAACTATCAACAGCCAGCCCGGTTTCGCTTAAGACCGTTTTTACTTCCCGGGCGGTACTGGCATCAATCACGTAAATACATTTTTCATTACGCTTTAGGCCTGATGAGATGAAGGGGGCCACCGTTTCCCGCCACTCTTCCCTGCTCTCGTAGATAAGGCAGAGGTGATCGTGGGGTTTAAGGTTAGCGATTAGATCAGGCAGTTTAGAATATTTATCGCCGCTGTGAGCAGTCATCCTGGTCGAACCTCCCAATGCATAGCTGAAGTATTGAGCATTAAACTGTCTTATGTTAGCCCAAACCGGGTCATAAAGCTGCTTTTAACAAGAGGAGTGGGCTGCTACTTTTGGATAAAGCAAAATAATAAGAAAAGATCTATTATTATTTCTATCTTGAAGCTGCAGTTCCTTTTTTAAATGCCAGTTTAATTGCCAAAACATTTGAAGATTTAAACCCACTGCCGGTCGGCCAGTTGCAGGGCATCGAGATAAAAGCGGGCCAGTTCTTCCTTATCAAGTTCGTATTCACTCTTCGCCAGCTCACAAGCCCTGCTAAAATCCCCTTGTTCGTAAAACAGGGCTATTTCAAGCGCGCTTTTGTACCTGCCCGGCTTGCCCAGCAGGGCTTCCTTTACTGCTTCAGTCAGTGGCAGTTCATCAAGCACTTCTGCCATGGGCCGATCAAATAAAGTGTCCAGTAAAGAAAACAGCCCGGTTAGGAAATATTCAGAGCTTTGTTGTTTTAAACCGGCGGAAAGGGCTATAGACTCGCAAAACTTGGCCCTGTAAAGGGCTGTAATCATAAGTTCATCAGGCTTATCTTTGCCTACGGTATGCAGGCAGGCCAGGGAGATCCACTTGATCAACTCTTTTTGCCCTAAAAGAGCAATCGCCTGGCGGATAGAGTTTACTGGCATCCGGATGGCATATACCAGTGAATTAACGCACCGCAGAAGCATGAACGATAAACTGAGGTCTTCTTTGATCAAGGCTTCGATCTGGTCGAAATCCACCTCCGGGCGGTGAATTTCCTGCATCAGGCGGATGGTACGCAGCTCTGAGGCGCTGATGCTTTTACTGCTGAGCATTACCGGTTTGCAGAAAAAGAAACCCTGGAACAGGTCAAACCCCAGCTCTTTGGCGCTGTTAAAATCATCAATTGTCTCGACTTTTTCTGCAAGAAAAGTCTTCTTCTTATCATTGATCATCCGGCCAATCCTGGAGCGGTCGGAAGGTTCGAGGTTTTGTAAATCGACCTTGACAATGTCGCTTAAGGCAAGCAGGGTTCTGTAGTCTTTATCTCCTCTGCCGGTATAATCATCTAAAGCCAGGGTGTAGCCTGACTTGCGCAGGTTCCTGCAGGCCTCGATGACTTCTTCATCCGGTTCGATGTCTTCCAGGATCTCGATAGTGACATGTTCTTTGGGTAAAAGAAGGACGGTTTCACTTTCCAGCAGCTGTTTCGTAAAATTGATAAAGGCCGTCTTGCCCCTGGTGATTTTTTCTAAGCCGATATTAAAAAAGACATTGGAAATTAATTCTGAAGTGGCCAGGTTACCGTCGACAGCGGTATATGCATTTATTTCACTGGACCGGTGCAGCAGTTCATAGCCAACTACATTTTTATAGCGATCAAAAATGGGCTGTCTTGCCAGATAGATATCCATAAAAACCTCCTGTCAAACCTAAAACGACTGAGAGGTAAAAACTGGCATGCATTCTTTTATAGAGCCCGGTTTTCCTGGTGCTATAAAAAAGGGGGGTGTTGGGCGCTAAAATAAGTTAGCTAAACATTTCGGCATACTGCTAACAATTCCTGCCGGAAAAAATAAGCAGGGCCTGCTGGCCTGGTATCTCTACTTTTTTTCAATTGCCCCCTTAATAATCTTTAGCCCCTGCCGATAACTTCAATAAGGGACAGTTTACCCTTATAAACTACAGGGAGGGACAGGCCATCAGTATTATTAGCAAAGTCTACCTGCTCAACACCTACCGCAAGCAGAAGGGCGAACCCCTGCAAGCCAAAACTGACCGGCAGCAACCCGGCTCCAACGCGGCGGAAAAGGCCGGTCGCTCTCCGCAATCTGCTGCAGGCGGTTTTAAACCTGCTGAAAAAACTACTGCCCGGATTATTGATTTAAACCGCTACATCGATGACCATCAAACTTCGGTCGAACTGGTTAAAACCGTCAAAAACGCCCTGGGTGAAATTGACTCTGTCCTTCAAAAAATGCGGGCCATCTCGGAAGAGGCTTCCGGGGATAAAATGACCCCCTATGAGCGCGACCTGGCCCAGAAAACAATCGACGGCTATATTGCAGAAGTCGACCGCATCGTGGAAGAAACCGAAATACAAGCCGCCCGGCTGCTACAAAGCCACGCTTCCCGTGATTCCATCCATTAAAAGCTAAAAAAAGGCCCCTGAAGAAAGGAGCCCCGAGCCCGTCCGGGGCTTTTAGATTCCGCCCGCTGAATAGTGTTATTTACCCGACAAAAATATTTCCACCAGTTCCGGATCAAACTGGGTGCCGGCGCACCGCCTTAGTTCAGAGGCAATTTCTGGCTGTGCGAGGGGGCTCTGGTAGGGTCTGCCGCTGGTCATGATGTCGTAAGCATCAGCAACAGCCACAATGCGAGCGAGCAGGGGTATATTATCTCCTTTGAGGCCCTGCGGGTAGCCAGTTCCATCCCAGTGTTCGTGATGAGCTAAAATATCATCGGCCACGTGGGTGAAATCTTCTGTAGCACGGGCAATCCTGTAACCTGTTTCCGGGTGCTTTTTCATAATCTCCCATTCTTCTGCAGTTAACTCGCCTTCCTTGGTTAGAATCTCCTCTGATATATTAATTTTCCCGATGTCGTGTAGTGTAATCAAAAGGCGTAACCGGCTCAGTTCTGAATCGGTAAGCTGTAGTTTTTCGCCGATCTCCATGGCTATCTTCTGCATACGCAGGGTATGTTCTTCCGTCTCGTAGCTTTTTGCTTCCAGGGTTTTAAGCAGGGCATTTAAAACGGCGCTCCTGGTGCTCTTGCTCTCGGCGAGCTTTTGTTTGTACATGTTATCCTCTGCTTTTTTGAGGACTTCAGCCAGGTTCGTGTCTGCGTTGTCTTTGACCGCTACCCCGGAAGCCAGGGAGATGGGCACTTCCCCGGCGTAAACGCCCTGGCAGTTGCTTTTTATCCTTTTGCTGATGATCTCTGCTTTTTTAGCTGTAGTTTGGGGCAGCAGGATAACAAACTCGTCGCCTCCCCAGCGGGCAATGAAATCTTCTTTGCGGCAGGAGTTCTTTAACACCCCGGCCACGTTTTTTAACATCTCGTCACCTTTGCTGTGCCCGTAGGTGTCGTTAACCAGTTTGAGGCCGTTTAAATCCACCATCAGTACGCTGATCGGTAGCTGTCTTTCGGTATCTAACCTTTGCATTTCTTCTTCCAGAAACGCCCTGTTGTATAGCCCCGTGAGGGTGTCATGAAAGCTTATGTAGCGGATTCTTTCTTCTGCCTTTTTCTGCTCGACAATTGTCCAGGCAATATCGGCAAAGTAAGAAACGAGCTGGATATCCTGGTCCGTGTAATCCTGCGGTTTATTTCCGACCCCCAGGATGGCTACGATCTTGCCCTGCCGCATGATCGGTACTACCAGTTCACGGATAACTGCAGCGTGGCCTTCTGGCACTCCCTTTTTGTGCGGCAGGCTGGGGTAGTCGTTGTGGATGACAGCCCGGCGTTCCCGCATGCAGTCCAACCAAACGCCGGCTTCATCAAAGCTGTACTGTGTATCCCTCAGGTCTCCCAGTTCACAAAAATGCTTAAGGGTGCTGGTAGACCAGGCTTTTAAGGTGACGTGCCGTTCGTCTTCGCTTGCAAAGTGGTAAAAACCGATGGGACTGTCCACTATCTCGCATACCTCGTCCAGGGTCTTTTGGAGCACCGCGTCCATAGAGTTGCTGTAGGAGAAGCTTAAAAGGTTGAGCCTCGCCTGGATGAGCTTATCAGCTCTTTTGCGTTCGGTAATGTCCCAGCAAACTGAAATTATTTCCGGTTCAGGTTCTTTTGAAATGAGCTTCTGCTGCTCGCAGAGCCACAGATAATTGCCTGCCTTGTGCCTGAAACGGTATTCTACCGGCCCCGGTTTGTTTTCTTTCAGCAATTCATCTACGGCGCCTCTTGCTGCAGCGAGGTCCTGCGGGTGAATCCTTTCCCGCCAAAGTTCCGGCTGATTTAGGATTTCTTCTGCTTCAAAGCCCAGCACATTAACTATGTTATTGTTCACGTAGTTAAATACAGGAGAACCTTCAGATATTTTAGAGGAACAGATAACTGCCGGGGCATTGGAGAGGATCGCTTCGAGGCGCTCCTCGCTCCTTCGCTGGGCTTCCCGGGCCAGGTACTGTTCGGTGACGTCAGAAAAGACCATGATCACCCCGAAAATCTTTCCTTCGCAGTCGCGGATGGGTGCGGCGCTGTCGGCGATCTGGCGCTCTTTGCCGTTGCGGGCAATTAAAGTAGTGTCGTTAGCGAGCCCTTCTGTTTTGCCGCTTTTAATGACGCGCGATACAGGGTTGGGCACCGGCTCACCGGTTTTGGCGTTGACGATATGAAAGATCTCTTTCAGGGGCCGGCCCAGCGCTTCTTCGGCCGGCCAACCGGTAAGTTTTTCTGCCTGGGAATTTAGCCGGGTTACCTTCCCGCCGGCATCGGTGGTGATGACCCCGTCGCCGATGGAATGCAGGGTGATGGACAGCTTGTTTTCGCTTTCCTGGAGTGCCTCTTCGGCCTCGATTTGCTCGACTACGCGGCTTAGATGTTCGGC
>PUKV01000057.1 GCA_003550645.1 Syntrophomonadaceae bacterium
GATCTTGTTTCTAAAATAAAGTTTCAGAAAGGACTATTTATTTTGAGCTCAACCCTGGAAGCCCTGCAAAAACAAATCGCCAGTGGAGAAGACCTTTCCTCCATCGTCAGGACCATGAAGGCTTTGGCCGCTACCAGCGTGCGCCAGTATGAGAAGGCAGCCGAATCCTTAGACGATTACTTCCATACCGTGGAACTGGGCTTATCTGTGGTGCTCTCTTCACCGCAAGGGGCGCCGGCCGTCCCGGCGCGGGATTCCGGGGGACCTGTTTTAATGCTCGTCTTCGGTTCCGACCACGGCCTGGCCGGGCGCTTCAACGAGCAGATTGTTTCCCATGCCCTGGCAAGTGAAGGCCCGGAAAAATGGGGCGGCCTGGCTGAAGCTTCCAGGATCTATATCGGCATCGGCGAACAGGCCATCAGCAGGCTCGGCGCTGCTCCCGTAAATATGCCGGATCGCTTCAATATGCCCACCTCGATCAGCGCCATAACCCCTTTTATTCAGCTCCTGCTTGAAACCATCGACCGCAGGCGCACGGAAGAAGGTTTGCAGCGGGTGCTTCTTTTTTACAACCGTCCCCTGCAAGCGGGTTTCAGCCCCGAAACTGAAATCCTGCTTCCCGTCGACCTGGAAGGCCTTCGCCGGGCCAGGCTCTCCTGGCAGTCCCGGTCGCTCCCCACCTACACCATGCCCACCGGTCAACTGCTCTCGGCCCTACTGCGCCAGTACTTTTTTGTTTCCCTCTACCGGGCCTGCGCCCTGTCCCTGGCTGCAGAAAATACCAGCCGCCTGGCCGCGATGCAGGCAGCAGAAAAAAATATCAATGAGCGCCTTGATCAGCTGAAGACCCTTTTTCAGCAGGAACGCCAGGCTGCCATCACTGAAGAACTGCTCGATATAATTTCCGGTTTTAAGGCCGTCAGGGGCGCCCTCGATTGATCGCAATGCTTAATTAATAACTATTCAGCCTCTTGCCATTGTTAAGTGATAAGCGGCGCCACAGGGACGGTTCGAACGTCCTTTAAAGCATGGCTTTAAGGCTGAAGGGAAGACGGTGGAACCGTCCCCTGTGCTGAGCGAGCTATTCCTGAGACATCCCGTCTATAAATACAAACTACCCCCGGTTTTTGCAGCAGGTAAAAATGGTTTTATAGAGAATTATATAATCATGATGAAACTGGAGTTAAAACTGCTACCCCCCTACACCAAATCGGGCCGTCCCGAAGACCATATTCTGGAGCTTGATGCAGAGTCGATCAAGCTGCAGGACCTGGCCTTTTATCTATCCCGGGAATGGGAAGACAGGCTCAACCACAGCTTGATCGATGACGAAAAGCTGGTCAATGCCGAGTTTGCAGTTAATGATCAGCTCATCTCCCTTGAGCACAGGGTCAAAGACGGGGACCGGATCACTGTGCTCCCCTATGTAGGCGGAGGCTGATCGCATAAACCGCTAAACCGGTATAGCTTTTTCATGCAGCGGTGATTCAGTACGCAATGATGCCAGGAGGTGTTTTTTTGTCCAGGGCAGAAGAACTGGAAAGAAAATATGTGCTGCGGTCCTGGTCCGTCCAGGGCGGCATGCCTTACGATGAAATCGTTGGAGGTGAGGGTTGCTGGTTCTGGGACCGGGACGGGAAAAAGTATCTTGATTTTTCTTCCCAGTGGGTCAACACTAATATCGGCCACCAGCATCCCAGAGTGATTGAGGCCATCAAGGAGCAGGCGGATAAGCTCTGCTTTATTGCCCCCAACTTTGGCCATGAAACCAGGGGCCTGCTGGCCGAGCAGGTTGTCAGGCATACGCCCGGAGATTTGAACAAGGTTTTCTTTACACTGGGCGGGGGAGAGTCGAACGATAATGCCCTCAACCTGGTCCGCCAGGTTACCGGCCGCTACAAGGTTATGGCCCGCTACCGCTCCTACCACGGGACCACCCTGGGCGGACTGAGCTTAAGCGGCGAACCGCGCCGCCTCCCGGCTGAACCGCTCGTGCCGGGTGTAGTCCGCCTCTTCGATCCCTACTGCTACCGCTGCAGTTTTGGCAAATCCTATCCCGGCTGCGGGATAGAATGCGCCGAGCACATCCGCGAAGTGATGCTTTATGAAGGCCCGGAATCGATAGCCGCCGTATTTCTCGAGCCGGTAACAGGCACTAACGGTGTTTTTGTGCCCCCGAAAGAATACCTGCCCCGGGTCAGGGAGATCTGCAATGAGTTTGGGGTGCTCCTGGCGGTAGATGAAGTTATGTCCGGCTGGGGAAGGACCGGAAAATGGTTCGGGGTGGATAACTGGGATGTAGTTCCCGATGTCCTGACTACAGCCAAGGGGGTAACGCAAGGGTACGTGCCCCTTGGTTTGGTCGTGGTTAACCAGAAAATAGCCGATTACTACGATGATAGAATGTTCTGGTACGGCCTGACTTACAGCGGCCACCCGCTGGCCTGCGCCGCCGGAATCGCCACCCTTAAAGTTTACGAAGAAGAAAACATTATTCAAAATGCGGCCCGCATGGGTGAAAAATTAAAAGCACGGCTTGAGGCGATCAAAGATAAGCATCCCACAGTGGGCGATGTGCGCTCCATCGGTCTCTTTTCGGCTGTCGAGCTGGTCAAAGACAAAGAAACTAAGGAGCCTCTGGCCCCATGGAATGGTCCCGACCCGGGGATCATGGCCAGGATCAACAAATGCCTGCGGGATAAAGGCGTGTACATTTACATCCGCTGGAACTATCTTTTTATCGCCCCACCCCTGTCTATCAATGAAGAGGAACTCAACTTTGGGCTCGATGCCCTCGATCGGTGCCTGGAACAGACTAATGAAAAAAAATAACTGCATTTTTCGATTGACAAAAGAGTCAAAATAGTTTATGATATAATTCACAAGGCAAGCAAGCTTAATAATTGAATAACTGGAACGGTTAAATAAAGCCTGACCGATAAAGGCAAACCTGTCGAAAGACGGGGACGCAAAGCCGAGGGCCTAAAGCTCTTCAAGCGAGCAATGGCAGCCAGGACGCCGAAGCTGGTTTTTTTCGTTGGTTATCCTTTACATAAAACCTGACCGACAAAGGCAAACCTGTCGAAAGGCAGGGACGCAAAGCCAAGGGTCTAAAGCTCTTCTGAGCTAAGACAGCCAGGCCGCCGAATCTGGTTTTTCTTTATTCTTTATCCTTTGTCGGTCCCTCAAAAGGGGGACTGTATAGTGCAAACCCATAAAGTGATACCTCATTGTTACGGTGCAAACCCGGCCGCCCTGCTATCCAAAGTTTTTCATGACTGGCAAAGAAAAGTTTATCTCCTGCTCCTGGTTTTTCTTTTGCTCTTGCTGTTCAACTCCACTGCTTTTGCTGCTGTTTCCGCTTTTGTTGCCCGCAGCGATGAAGGCTGCTACCACCAGTATTGTTACAACGAGCTGCTCGATTCCTATGCCAAAAAGATGCTGGGTCAGTCAGATGGTCTTTATGATGACTATGTAGCTAAAACCCCTGCAGCCATCTACACCAACGGCGGGGGATACCTTGATTACAGCTCGCTTTTAGATCACTATGCTGCTGCTCTCAAAAATGGGAGTGTTTTTAACCTTGGAGAATACCTGCAAAACGGTAAAGCAGCTAATGCCCGAATGCCTGCCCGGATTACCCTGGTTTTCATAACCTCCGGGACGCTGGTCCGTGAAGAAAAAGTTTTAACTGAAGATGATGAAACTGAAGACAAAGAAGAACTACCCACTGGCTCCGGTGGGGATGAAGATCCAGGGCGAGACCCGGAACCAGAGCCAGAGCCTGGTCCGAAGCCAGAGCCCGATCCGGACCCGGACCCGGACCCGGAACCGGAGCCAGAACCTGATCCAGAGCCAAAGCCCGAACCGGACCCGGAGCCAGAACCAGAACCGGACCCGGAGCCAGAACCAGAACCGGAACCTTTTATTACCTATATAGCAGGTTCTGCAAAGATTACTGAAGCTGATGCTCTTAAGTGGGCGAAAGGCAAAAATGCCCACCAACGCTTTATCGATGCAGCGCCTCTTTACTGGGAATACGGGGAGAAAAGCGGTATCCGGCCGGAAGTGCTTTTTGCCCAGGCTGCTCACGAGACCGGCTTTGGGCGTTACGGGGGGCAGGTTCCGCCGGAATACAATAACTGGGCCGGGATCAAAACCGCAACGGCGAACGGGGATGAGCCTGAAGATCACGAACAGTTCGATACCCCTGCAGACGGGGTCAGGGCTCATTTTAACCACATGAGTGCTTATGTCGGCCTGTCCCCAATCGGAGAAACGCACGGCCGTTATGATGTTATCATGAATATCACCTGGGCCGGGACGGTAGAAAAAATCGAAGATTTAAGCGGCAAATGGGCCCCTTCAGCCACTTATCATCTTAAGATCGTGAACATGCTCAAAGAAATGCAGCAGTAAATAAAATACCCGGTGCTTTTAATACCCCCAGGTGGTGTGTCTGGTTGTTACCAGGCACACTTTTTTTGGACGTCAATTAAATCTTAGCAGTGCAGAAGCATTGCCTTCCCTTAGCGGCAGCGCTGGAGATTAAGGCTACCTGCCTTTAGTGTTCGCGCGGCATGCATATTACTTCCTTAATCTTTGTATCAAAGAACTGGCTGGAATGGGCCGGAACAATCACGCAGGCTGCATCAGCACCTCTGCCGGTCCCGCCGACGCTAATGATTTCTTCCCCGTAAGGGATCAGGCCGGCATCCAGGGCCATCACACTTATTTCAACACAAACCTTGAAACCCTGCCCCATCATGCGCAGGGTGGAAGATACGATCTCCGCCGGATAAACTCCTTGAAACTTGAACCGTAAAGCCCGGTCCACTCCGGCAAAAAGGTGGGTAGTGGTTAAAAGTTTTGCGCCCTTGTCCTGCAGTTCCTTTCTTTTTTCTGCATTCATTTCATCTTCGCCGGGGCCGGTGAAGCCGACATGGTGGGTAACGCAAACTATTTCCAGACCCTGGCCTATGAATTTTTCTGCCGTTTCCCCTGTGTTGGAGGCGACCACCAGGGACTTGATTTCAAGCTCTTTAGCCCTTGCTACTGCCGCTTTGACCGTATCATCGGTGTTATGCCTGCCTTTCTGTTCCCAGTAAACCATACTTTATTCCTCCTTTCATGCTCACCTGCTTTATTCGACACACTATCAGTTATTTCCTATATTTACACCCTTTTTTTTATGCTAAAATGGCGAGGAAGCCCTGTTTAAAACAAAATTTCTTTCGAGAAAGCACCAAAACCTGAATGATCAGAAAAAAAATATTTACTTTTTGCGACAAAATATATTAATTATGTTGACAAAAAATCAAAGTGCTGGTAATATTATTATGAAAAATTAGAAATATTTGTGCTGTGTTAACAA
Organism: Syntrophomonadaceae bacterium; assembly: GCA_003550645.1. Lineage (GTDB taxonomy): Bacteria > Bacillota > Dethiobacteria > DTU022 > DTU022 > B1SED10-74M. The sequence continues at coordinate 5,375 of PUKV01000057.1, forward strand.
CCTAAATGAATATTAACAACCTGAGCGATAAGGGCAATCCTGTTGAAAGGCAGGGGCGCAAAGCCAAGGATCTAAGGCCTTCTTAAAAATGGCTAGGACAGCCTGGCTGACGAAACAGGTTTATTTGCATCTCTAAAGATAGATACTCACAGCACCAGGGAGGAAAAGCATAGAAAATGGGAAGATCTGCGTGGCGCAGGAAAAAGCGCAAGCGTAAAATTGGCCTGTTGCCGGTTATAACTTCAATAGCCATCCTCCTGGTTATTGCTTCCGCTGTTGTTTTCTTTACCGACAGTTTTGGTCTTGCTTCTTCTATGCGCGGTTTATTTACCGCTGGCAGGGTGGAAGAAGTTGATGCTGACGGTATCCAGATTATTGACGGCGACTACACCATTGATACTCCCGGTGAAAGATTGGAAGATACCCGAATTACCGGCAACCTGTACCTGTCTAAAGGTATTGGTGACGGTAACGTCGATCTGATAAACGTTGTTGTTGAGGGCGCGGTCCTGGTGCGGGGCGGCGGCTTGAAGTCTATTTTCATGCGCGATTGTGTTCTGGACGAAGTGAAGGTAAACCGCCCGGATGGCAGGGTCAGGCTGGTCTTTTCCGGGCAAACGGTTACAGAAAGCGTTGAGCTGGAAACCAGTGCCCGCCTGGTGGAAAACCTTTCTGAAGATGGAATCGGCGTTAAATCCATCCTGGTCAAGACCGATGAGAAAGTTGAACTGGCCGGCGACTTCGCTGCAGTCCAGGTCCTGGTCCGGGAAGCCAGTGTCGATATTGACAGCGAAATTCTTAATCACCTGACCGTAGCCAATACCGCTGCCGGGTCCAGGATTACCTACCCCGACGGCCTCTATATAGAAAACCTGCAGTTAGACGGCTCCGCTTACCTTTTCGGCCGGGGCTCGGTTAATCAGGCTGTTCTTTCTGCTTCGGGCCAGTCCGAGCTGGAAGGTCAATTTAACCGGGTCGAGGTCAAATCAGAAGCGGGCTTTTTTGATCTGGTCGAAGAGTCGAGTTACCAGGAAATGGTAGTATCGGCAGGCGCTTTGAACAATGTCTTTCATCTCTACGAAAATGTGACCATCAGCTTGCTTGAGCTTAACGAGGCGGTGCAGGTGGAGGGCAGAGGTGAAATTGAAAAGGTCCTGGTCAATGCTCCCGGTTCGACCATGGAACAGATCCCCCTTGATATCGATTTTTTGCAGGATGTTAGCATCATGATCGCCGGGCATGAAATCTCCACTCCTGATATGCTCAGAGCCCTGATAGAATATGGTGATCCCGAGTATGTCCCCGCCCAGGTGGCGGCAAGTCAGGATCCTGAACCGGATCCCGATCCCGAACCGGATCCCGATCCCGACCCGGAGCAGAACTCTGCCCCGGCTGAAGAACCTGAACCTGAGCCTGAGCCTGAGCCGGATCCGGAGGAAGCTGACCCCGAAGCTGAAGAAGAAACCGGTGTTGAAAATGATTCACCTCCCGGTTTTACAATTGAGATTAAAAGCCCTTCAGAAGGCGACGCAATCCTTACCCAGGGCAAAAACCTGCTCTATGTTACCCTCGATACAGCACAGCCGGAAAACTACCGGGTAACATTAAACGGAGAGGAACTGAACTACCTGGAGGAGGTAAAGCAGTTTTACACGCTGGTTGACCGGGAAACCGAAGCAAGCGACCTGGAAGGCAGCATC
>PUKV01000143.1 GCA_003550645.1 Syntrophomonadaceae bacterium
ACGGATCGGATTATTCCCTTGAAAGCCTTAGAAAAGTAATCCCCATGGCAAAAGCACTGCAAGCAGAACTGACGATTCTTGCCGTTGCTGAAGAAATCCCTCTTTTGCGCGGAACAGAGGGTATGTCAAAAAAAGAGTTTGATGCCCTGATCAATTCCATAAACAGGGAAGCCGAACAAGGTCTCGAGAGGGCCAGACAGCTTTTCGAAGAAGCAAACATCAAGGTAAATAAAGTGCTGCGGGCGGGCAAGCCAGCAGAAGTCATTATCGAAGAAGCTGAAAAAGGCAACTTCGACCTGGTTATTCTAGGAGACTCAGGAGGAGGCGGCATTAAAGAGCTCTTTTTAGGCAGCGTCAGCAACAAGGTCGTGCACCAGGTTAAAAGAGATGTCATGATCGTCAAACGGATCGACTAAGGAAGCAAACAAATGTAAACCGTTACCTCCTGATCCACCAGAAACAGGTTGTGGAATACTGAGATCTCCTGTATGCAGTAGAAAGATGCAGCGGGTAAAGGGTTTATAGTCACCTCAGCATTGATACCCGTAGACAGAAAGTTATTCGCATTTAGCACACTTCTTTTATTCTTACCGGTAAAGCTTTTAAACTGCTGCCGGTCTTCTTGTTTTTCAAGCTAAATCAGACCAGGATAGTGCCTGTTTTTGAGAAAGGCAAATATATATTAGGCTAGATGTGATAGAATATTAATTGAATGAAAGTTAAATCAAGCACCTTTGTAATCATAATTAACACTTGGTTGACGAAAGAGAGGAGGAGTTTTGATGACCGATAAAAAAAGACCAGGCGGCGAACTGGCCAGCAGGCCTCTACATTTTATTTGGATTGCCGATTGTTCTGGCTCCATGGGTGTAGACGGCAAGATTCAGTCCCTGAACAATGCCATTCGAGAGGCCATACCAGAAATGCAAGCTACAGCTCAAGATAATCCTAATGCCCAGGTTTTGATGCGAGCAATTCGCTTTTCCAGCGGAGCCCAGTGGCACATTTCGCAACCTACACCAATCGAAGATTTTAAATGGGAGGACCTCTCTGCTGACGGTGTCACTGATATGGGCAAAGCTTTTGCTCTACTGGCTGAACAACTTACCATTCCGCCCATGGAGGAAAGGGCGCTGCCCCCGGTGCTGGTCCTTGTATCCGACGGGCAACCATCTGATGATTATGGAAGCGGCCTGAAACAAATTGAAGAATTACCCTGGGGGAAAAAAGCGGTTCGGCTGTCCATTGCCATCGGTGAAGATGCCGATCATGAAGTCTTGAAAAAGTTTATGGGGCGTTATGCTGAAGAAGTAGGCCCCCTGCAGGCCAATAATCCAAGTGATTTAAAGAATTACGTCAGGTGGGTTTCAACAGAAGTTATTAAAACCGCCTCTTCTCCTCCCAGCAGTGAATTGGAAGAGGGTGCCAGTGGTAAAACAGTTAATGTTCCCATACCACTGCCTCCTGCAAAAAGCGAAGAACTTGAGGCTGAAGATGATGTCTGGTAGGTGGTGCCAATGCAAAAAAGGAATGAAAGTATCCCTTATATGAGTATACCTGAGTGGGGCGTTATAGGGGATAGCGTGTGTGGAGCTTCACATTTTCGAACCAACAAAGCCAATCAAGATGCCATTAAATGGCTGCCCTTAGAAAGCCATGCCACTTACGCGTTGTTATCTGTTTCCGATGGGCATGGAGGGGCAGCTTCCTTTCGCAGCGCTACCGGATCCCGGTTAGCCGTTGAAGTAGCTACAGATGTCCTGTCAGAGTTTATGATTACCGCCCGGGAAACGAAAAATTTGTCCCTTATAAAAAGCATAGCTGAAGAAAAATTGCCACTTGCCCTGCACCGTCAGTGGCAGCAGAAAATTTACGAGCACCTGCTTAAGCATCCCCTGTTAAAAGATGAACTGCTTTTATTAAAACAAGCCGGTCTTGATGAAGGCGACTTGGATCTTGACAGCTGCACCGCCATTTATGGTTCCACACTTTTATCCGCTTTAGTCACGCCTTCCTATGCCTTGCTGTTGCAGCTTGGAGATGGATCTATATTAATTGTAACCGATGAAGGCGAAGTTCAAAAACCTCTGCCCGGCGACCCCAGGCTTTTTGCAGAAGAAACAACCTCGTTAAGCATGCATGAAGCCTGGAAGGAATTTCAAACCTGTTTTCAAGTTTTATCAAATAAATATCCTACCCTGCTCTTAGTTTCAACAGATGGATACATCAACTCATTTCCCAGGGATGATGATTTTCACAGGGTTGGTTGCGATATCCTGAACATAATTCGCACCAGGGGTATTGAAGATATTAAAAACAATTTGTCCACCTGGTTAACAGAAGCTTCTCACCTGGGCAGCGGTGATGACATAACCCTGGGTATTGTTTATAGAAAAGATATCGTGCATAACAATCAGATTGAGGCGGAGGGATAATCAATGGATGAAATGCCCAATGTGGTAGTAGTAATGGCCCGCTGTATATCAACTGACCAAAGCTTTGGAATCAGGGTTGAAGAATTTTCTCCAGGAGCCTGGAAAGCGGACTGGGCGTTCGCAATAAAGGAAGATCGAGCCAAAAAAGAAGGATATGACAGGAATGAAATAAGTGGTGAATTTGCTTTTGCTAAATCTTACCCCGGATGCCCTTACTGCCAGAGAAAAGCCCTCGTCCGCTGCGGGTGCGGAACGGTATTTTGTTGGGATGGAGACAGCAAGGATATTGACTGCAGTGTTTGTGGCAAAAAACGAGCAATCAGGGGCCCGGTTACAAAGCTTAACTCCCGGGCAGATCACTAAACCTTTTTGGGTTTGATATTTTTTGGAGGACAATTAATGAACCAGATATTTAAAGCCGGAGATAAAATCATCCCTCATAATGGAGCAAAAGCACTGGTGGTAGAAAAATTCCTTGGCGGTGGTGGTCAAGGAGAAGTATACCGGGTAAAACATAAAGGAAAATACATGGCCTTGAAATGGTATTACCCAACTACCGTTAACACCGCTTACCTGAAAAACCTGGAGCGATTGATCAACAAGGGACCGCCCAATGAAAATTTCCTCTGGCCGATGGAACTGGTATTTGACCCTGACAGCGATGGCTTTGGGTACCTGATGCCGCTTCGCGATGAGCGCTATCATAGTATAGTTGATTTAATGAAAAGGCGGGTTGAACCTTCTTTCCAGACCCTGGCCATGGTTGGTTTTAATTTGGCCCACAGCTTTTTGCAGCTCCACTCTAAAGGAATGTGCTACAGCGACATCTCTTTTGGCAATATATTTTTAGAACCTGATGAAGGCAATATCCTAATCTGCGATAATGACAATTGCATCTTTGACGGAGAAGTAACTGCTATTAAAGGAACGCCTCGTTTCATGGCACCGGAAGTTGTGCAGGGTAACAATCCTAACATCCAGTCTGACTTATTTTCACTGGCAGTGCTTTTATTCTATATTTTTTACCTGCATCATCCCCTGGAAGGCAAAAGAGAGGCCGCGATAAAGTGTTTTGACTTACCGGCTATGAAAAAGCTTTACGGTTCAGAACCGCTTTTTATCTTTGATCCTGTCGACCATTCAAACCGGCCTGTCCCGGGCCTGCATAACAACGCCTTAATTTACTGGAATCTTTATCCTCATTTTTTTAAAGAAGCATTTATCCGCTCATTCACTGCAGGGATAAAAGATCCCCTTCATGGCAGGGTAAGAGAAACCGAGTGGCGTTCCATTATGCTTAAGCTTTTCGACAGCATGATTTACTGTCCGGCATGTGGATCTGAAAACTGTTTCGATCCCGCTTCAAAAGCTGAAACAAATTTGCGAGCGGATTGCTGGTCATGTCATAAACAAATCCCCCTGCCCCCGGCTTTAAAAATAAACCAGCATTTGATCATGCTTAACTACGATACAAAAATTTACCCACACCAGGTAAAAGGAGAAACTGTTTTTGATTTTTCATCGCCTTATGCCTTGATCAACCGCCACCCCAGGAACCCGGACAGGTGGGGCCTAAAAAATACCAGTAAGGAAAAATGGGTGAGTATTTCTCCCCAGGGTATAATCAAGGATGTAGAGCCAGGGAAAAGCATATCTTTAGCCGGTGGGACGAGGATTATTTTTGGTAAAACTGAAGGCGTGATTGAAATAATTGATGATCTGAACCAAAAGGACCTCAACTAGGAGAGGTTAAGGTATGCAACATGCAGTTCCCCGGATTTTAAAAACATTAATTAACCAGTACGGATTTGAACTCTGTGAAGACCCAAAACGCTGCCGGGCCTTATTGTTAGATTATTGCGGCCAGTGTAAAAGAGAAATCAATGCCCTGGATATGGCCCTGCAAAAAGGGGTGCCGGCGGCGCTGCAATCCTCACCAAAATCTACTTTAAGCCTGACCCGGGACAGATTGGCTAAAAAAATGTTTAATGAACTGGGCCTGGTAGAAGATATTTCACATTGGGCCGTGCAAACCTGGTCATATGCCCTTGGCCTCAGTGATGAAGAACCAAAACCATTAAAGCTGGAAGAAAAAATTGACAATAGCAGCCTGTCCGAACCGCGGGTTGAAAAACAGGAAAAAAGCAAGGCAAAGCAAAAATACGAGAGAAAAGAACAGCCTCCTGATGAACCGGTAATCAGCATTACAGAAGAAGTTTTTAAAAAACCGGAAAGATTGTCCATATTACGTGGACATCAGTATCCTGTGCTGGCACTGGCTTTTTCTCCAGACGGCAACTACCTGGCATCTTCAGGCCAGGATTATACTGCCAGGTTATGGAATCCAAGCACTTATGGTGAAATAGCTACTTTGCGCGGCCATAAGGGGTATGTAGAATCGGTAGCTTTTTCTCCCGACAGCAGCAGGCTGGCTACGGCCAGCGGGGACTATTCAGTCAAGCTTTGGGACACTTCTACAAAACAAGAGATCTCTACTTTTAGAAGTCACGGCGCCTGGGTTTTCTCAGCAGCCTTTTCACCCGATGGTAAATTACTGGCCTCGGGCAGCTGGAATAAAACTATCCGGATCTGGAATACTTTTTCCCAGATCAAGCAGCATGTGCTGCGCGGTCATAAAAGCTGGGTGCTTGACATATCTTTCTCGCCAAGTGGAGATACTCTGGCTTCTGCAAGCAAAGATCAGACTATCCGCCTGTGGAATTATCATAGTGGTAAAGAAACTATGCTGCTGCGGGGCCACAATAACGAAGTGAATAAAGTAGTATTTTCCCCTGACAGTAAAATGCTGGCCTCTGCAGGAAAAGATAGCACTGTCCGCCTGTGGGATGTAAAAACGGGCAAACAATTGAGAGTTTTGTCCGGTCACAGAATGGCAGTAATTGCACTGGCTTTCTCTCCTGACGGAAAAGTCCTGGCCTCGGGCAGCAGGGATAGCAGCATAAAATTTTGGGATCCTTTTTCCGGTAAAGAGTTTTACACCCAGGCGGTTCATAACCAGGCGGTTTCCGCACTGGCTTTCTCACCGGATAACAGCATTTTTGCTGTAGCAGGCGATAAGCATACCATAGAATTATGGACAATTTATGCCCTGGTTAAAAAAAGCAGCACAGCTGGCAAGACAGCAATCCCTGGAAAAACTGACCTGGCCTCAGCCGGCCATGATGAAACCGGTTTTGACAGCAAAGATCTAACCGGTTCTTCAACAACTATGAACAGTAAACCCCCAAAAACCCTTTTTGATAAAAAAGACCATGTTGATGGTAACGCTTTGTTAAAAAAAGAACCCCATCAATTATCAGTTTTACGCGGCCATAAAGATTGGGTATGGACAGTTGCCTTTTCGCCAGACGGTAAAACACTGGCCTCCGGCAGCCTGGATAAATCAATAAGGTTGTGGGATCTTTCTGCTAACATCAACAAAAAAGTATTACAAGGCCTTGATGACACCTATAAAGGAATAAAGCCCCTAACCTTAGAGGGCCATAAAAAACCGGTTTTTTCTGTAACCTTCTCACCTGATGGCCATAAGCTGGCCTCCGGCAGCCTGGATAATACAATTAGAATCTGGGATCTGCCGCTTGTTAAGAAAAGAGCGCTTGAATCAGATCAGCAACAACCTAAATACAAACAAGCCCTTGTATTGAAGGGCCATAAAAAGCCGGTTTTTAGTGTAGCTTTTTCTCCCAATGGCAAAACCCTGGCTTCAGGAAGCCTTGATAAAACTATCCGTTTATGGGATGTTCAAGCGGGAAAAACATTCAAGGTAATAGAGGGACCCAAAGTTATTGATAGCGAAATTCTAGCGGTAGCTTTTTCTCCAAGGGACAAACTCTTAGCCTCGGGGGATTCCAGTTGCAGCATTCAAATCTGGGATACAAATTCTTACAAAGAACTCTGGACTTTTAAAGGGCACCGGGACTGGGTCAGTGCAGTGGCTTTCTCCCCTGATGGGAACCTGCTGGCATCAGCAAGCTATGACAATACTGTTCGGATTTGGGATATTACTTCCCGGGCGGAAGTCCTGGTCTTGCTGGGTCATGAAAACAAAGTCCACTCCGCAGCTTTTTCACCTTTCGGCAAAATACTGGCAACTGGAAGCCTCGACAAAACCATTAGACTATGGAACACAGAGACAGGAAATCAAATCGCTGTCCTGGCTGGCCATAGTGATTATGTAGTACCGGTAAGCTTTTCTCCCAACGGAGTCCTGCTGGCCTCTGGAAGCTATGACAAAACAATAAGAATATGGGATATCCCCACAGGGGAGAGGATGTCTTACATGGTATAAGAACTGTGCATTTGGAATCCGTTAAGAGTCCGGGGGTGAAGGGTGACTTGAACTGCTTCCATAGTCCTTTCAGATCAGTAGCGGTGATCAACCTTTAAGAAAAACCAAAGGCCCGGGTGCCCAATCCCGGACCTTTTCTTATCCTGGTGCGCCCGGCAGGATTTGAACCTGCGACCTCCTGATTCGTAGTCAGTTACTCTATCCGGACTGAGCTACGGGCGCATGTGGCGGAGAGAGAGGGATTCGAACCCTCGAAGCAGGGCT
>PUKV01000051.1 GCA_003550645.1 Syntrophomonadaceae bacterium
CCCTGGCCTTGTTTAAAGCCTCACCGGCCGGGGTTTTATGGTCAGCAATGCCGATCCGGTAGGCTTCTTCGGCATCGATCATGGCTCCGGTGAAGATCAGTTCTTTCGCCTTGCCGGCAGGAATCAAGCGGGGCAGGCGCTGGGTGCCGCCGTAACCTGGAAAAATTCCCAGGGTTACTTCAGGCAGGCCTACTTTGGCATTGTCGGCTACAACCCGGATATCGCAGGCGAGTGCCAGTTCCAGGCCGCCGCCCAGGGCAAACCCGTTGACTGCAGCTATTACTGGAGCGGGAAAGTCGGCTATCTTTTGAAATACCTCCTGCCCCCGGCGGCTTAGCTTTTCACCGTTTTCACTGTTCAGCTTGGGAAATTCGCCGATATCAGCCCCGGCGACAAAGGCTTTTTCGCCTCCACCGATTAGGATTACCGCACCTACCGATTTATCCTCTGAAAGCTCATCGAAAGCCTTCTCCAGTTCATCGAGCACCTCCTGGTTGAGGGCATTCACGGGGGGTCGGTTAATGGTAACTATAGCAAGTCGGTCTTCACGATCTACTTGAATCAAACCCGGCATAATATTTTCCTCCTTTTAGTCGCGTTCTAGGATTATAGCCATGCCCATGCCGCCGCCAACACATAATGTAGCAAGGCCATTTTTTAAGCTGCGCCTGCCCATTTCATGGAGTAGTGTGACCACGATGCGGGCCCCTGTACAGCCCACCGGATGGCCCAGACCGATACCGCTCCCATTGACATTGACTAGATCCCGCTTCAGGCCGAGCAGCTTCTCGCAGGCCAAATACTGGGCGGCAAAGGCTTCGTTTAGCTCGATCAGTTCTACCTGCTCCAGGTCCATTCCTGCCTTCTGCAGGACCTTCTTTGTGGCCGGAACGGGCCCGTAACCCATCAGGTCCGGTTCCACACCGGCCCAGGCGTAAGAGACAACCCGGGCCAGCGGCGTTAACCCGAGTTCAGCTGCCTTTTCTTCACTCATGACCACGACCGCTGCAGCGCCGTCATTTAGGCCTGAAGAATTGGCGGCAGTTACAGTACCGTCTTTCCGGAACACGGGCTTAAGAGCGCCCATTTTCTCCATAGTAACATCGCGCCGCGGATGCTCATCCGTATCTACTACCGTTTCCCCTTTCCTGCTGCGTACCGTTACCGGGACAATCTCTTCTCTGAAGCGCCCGCTGTCGATAGCCTCAATAGCATTAAGGTTGCTCCTGACGGCTATTTCATCCTGCTCTTCGCGGCTGATCTCGTATTTTTCAGCCAGGCGTTCTGCAGTTTCACCCATCATGATCTTGTGGACCGGATCGGTTAGCATCTCCCACAGGGCATCGGTCATCTCACCGTGCTGGAGGCGCTTGCCCCAGCGGGCATCTTTCAGAACGTAGGGAGCAGAACTCATTGATTCCACCCCTCCGGCCACGACTATATCAGCATCGCCGAGGGCTACTTCCTGGCAGGCAGAAACTATGGCCTGCATGCTAGAGCTGCACTGGCGCTGGATGGTAAAGCCGGTGGTCTGCACCGGAAAGCCCGCTTCTAGGGCAATACAGCGGGCGATGTTAGGCTCATCGCTGCGCTGGCTGCAGTTGCCGAAAATTATTTCTTCTACCTGTTCCTTTTTAAGCCCCTCTGCCCGGCGGACAACTTCTTCCACCACAGTGGCGCCAAGCTGCAGGGCTGAAACATTTTTAAAGGCGCCGCCGAAATCTCCAATGGGGGTCCTGGCCGTGCTGACCAGAACAGCATTCTTCTGTACTGTCATTTACTCACCTCTCATTGTTTGGACTTTATCATCAACAACAACCTGGCCTGCAATAAAAACTTATGCGAACATCAAGTGAAGGTATAAAATTACCGGCAAAGCAAGGCCTGAAGCGGGCTGGCCGCCATGATAGCAGTCACCGTGCGCGAGCTCAGGACGAGCTCATCGCACGGGGAATCCCAGGCGAAAAGCCGAAGCTGAGCCGCTGTAATTATTGCCTGAACGATCTGTGAGCATAGTTCTCATTTCAGGCAATTGAATAAAAAGCCTGCAGCCTGGCTGAGCAGGTTTTTTTGCAAAAAGACAGGCCGGTGGAGGCCTGTCTTTTTTATCAGTTGCTATAGTTATGGAGAAGATCCGTTCCTGCCATGTTTATACTTTCGGGCGCGGGTACAGCCCTGAGCGCTCGACAATTTCAGGAACGATTTCCTCCCAGGCGATGGCCATAATATGCACTCCGGCCACTCCTTCAATTTCCTGGAGCCTCTGGATAGTTTCGATACATATATTCAGGCCTTCTACTTTTTTCTTTTCAGCTCCCTTGAGGCGGTCAATCAACTCATCGGGGATGGTGATGCCCGAAACGTTGTTTTTCATGTACCTGGCCGCACCCAGGGATTTTATAGGCGTTACACCACCCATGATGGCCGCTTTCTTGTGCAGGCCCCTTTCCCGGACCAGTTCCATCCACTTCTCAAAGCGATCCAGGTCGAAAATGCACTGGGTCTGGATAAAGCTGGCCCCGGCATTGATCTTCTTTTCGAGGCGGTCAACGCGGTACTCGAAAGGATCGGCAAAGGGGTTTTCCACTGCGCCAAGGTAATAACTGATCGGCGCTTCCAGTTCGTCCCCGCCCATAAAGCGGTTTTCATCACGCATATCCTTGAGGCCCTTTAAAAGCTGCATGGAGTCGATATCATAAACTCCCTTGGAGCCCGGTTCATTGCCGAAGCTCTGGTGGTCTCCGGCCAGGCAGAGGATGTTTTTCATCCCCAGGGCATGTGCCCCCAGGACATCGCTCTGGATGCAGATCCGGTTGCGGTCGCGCACGGTTATCTGGATGATCGGTTCCAGCCCCATCTGGATCAGGGTGGAGCCGCAGGCAATACTGGATGTGCGCACGATAGCCGTCTGGTTGTCGGTGATGTTATAGGCATCAACATGATTTTTCATTTCTTCGGCGTGGTGCTTCAGCTGGGTAATTTCTGAACTCTTGGGAGGTCCCAGCTCGCCGGTAACGACAAAGTTTCCACTATTAATTACTTTTTCCAGGTTACTCCCCGCGATCAATTCTAACATCCTCCCTTACTGTGGTTCTTGGGCCCCCATGATGCGATGTCGACCAGTCTTTGGGAGGCTGTATCTCGGTCAGGTCACTCAAACGGCTAAAGCTGGAAAGGCGGTCGTGAATCAGTTGCCAGGCGCAGTCGATGTCATCCCCCAGTTCACATTTGCCTTCAGCAGAACCTCCGCAGGGTCCGTTCAAGATGCTCTTGGCACAGCGGGTAATGGGGCAAATGCCCATGGGCATATGCAGGACGCAGTCTCCGCATCCGAGGCAGCGTTCAGCCCAGACGCCCTGCTCGGTTGGATAGCCCATGGAAGTGGTATTCAGGCCGGGAACAACCCGCAGGGTCGGAACATGTTCAATCATGCTCTGAACTCCCACACCGCAGGCCAGGGAAACGATCAGGTCATAACCTTGCAGTCTTTCCAGGACCTCATCAATAAATTCAACCTCGCACTGCCTTTCGATTGAAAAAACATCCACTTCGCCTTCCTGGTTCTCCTTGTTGCGGTGGATGCGCAGGAGTGATGCAGTTTCTGCAGCCTCCTTCTCGCCGCCGGCCATACAGATGCCCACACAGGTATTGCACCCGAGCACGCAGATTTTTTTATAAGGGGCGGCCATAGCCGCTATTTCTTCCAGCGGCTTGCGTTCTGCGATTATCATATACTCACCTTCCCTTCAGCAATCATGATCTGCTAAATTTATAAGCTTAACGGTTGCGCTGCTTAAACACATCGACAAAGGAGTCGCAGTAAATATCCATGTCGAGGATAATCCGCGCTGTCGCTACTGCTGCCATCAGTTCATCATCGCAGGCATCGGCAATAGCCGAGTCAAGGCCGTTGGCCATGGCCATGACTGCGAAAGTACGGTTGATCAGCTCCCGGTTCTTGGTGCCCTGGGAGATATTGCTCAGGCCCACGGTGGTTTTCGGGGCCGGGTCAGAAATCATCTTGATTTCCCGCAGGGTGCGCAGTACTTCCGGGCCGTGGTCCTGGGCCACGTTGCAGGGCAGAGCCAGGGGGTCAATATAGAGCATATCGGGCGCGATGCCGAAAGCATCGGCGGTAGCTACCAGCTCGGCAGCCAGGCCTACCCTCATGTCGGCATCCTTGGGGATCCCTTCTTCGTTCATGGCCAGGCCGATTACTTCAGCATTGTATTCTGCCGCCATGGCAAAAACGCGTTCCATCTTGGCCATTTCCGCCGGGACCGAGTTGATCATAGCCGGCTGTTTGCAGAGCTTGAGCCCCGCTTCAATAGCGTCGTACTTGGTGGAGTCGAGAGCGAGAGGCAGGTCGCTGGCCTCCTGGGTTACCTCAACCAGCCATTTCATGGCTTCAACCGGTTCGGTGGAACTGGGCCCGACATTGATGTCAAGGTAATGGGCTCCGTTGTATTCCTGTTTCTTGGCCCACTCCTGGACCGGCCCGGGATCGCGATCATTTATCGCCCTGGCGATATCCTTAAACATACCGTTAATGCGTTCGCCGATAATAATCATCAGCTTGCCTCCTTCACATTTTAATAGCTGTTGTCTTTCATCAGGTCATCGATATTGCCCTTAACCACTTTCACTGCTTCCGGATGGCGCATAACCAGGATGTCAATGCCAGACTGCAGGTAAGCCATTGCAGTAGTCGCTTCCCAGAGAATGCCCCTTTCTTCCTGCTCGCCCCAGCCGGGCTGTTCTTCATCTGAGATGTTGGCTTCTTTTTGCCGCCACGATTCAAAACCAGCATTGCCATACATGGGCATGGCCAGCATCTTGTCGCCCTGGAGGGCGCCGTTGCGGGCTCTTTCCATGATCGAGTAAGAGTACTCGATGCCGTAACCGAGGGCGGCCACGGTGGGGTCGATAATGATGCGGCTGCTCATAGCCGGGCTCATTTCAGAAATAAGAATATTAAGCTGCTTGCAGATGTTGATATCGATCGGTGACTGTGCAATGACCACGTGATTATTGGCCATGCAGGCGCTGGTCACAGCCTTGTAGTTTTCCAGTTCGGCCACGCCCATGACCAGGTTCTCACCCGCCGCCGCTTCGGCGATGGGGTTGTAGATGGTGTTATCTTTATCCGCTTTGCCGCAGCCGATAACCATTACCGGTACGCTGACCGCTTCCAGGACCTTTTTAACGGTCGCAGCGCAGTCTTCAGGAGAATGGTCATTTAAGTCGGGATCGGCGCCTTTCAGGCGGACCTGGATCAGGTCGGCTCCGTACTCATCAACACACTTCTTGGCCCAGGCTCCCGGATCATCGTATACATCACCAAAAATATTATCAAAACAGGGGTTCCATTCAGGGTTGATATCCCATACTTCCATGGCCACTACCGGGCGGTTGGGGATTTCTCCTTCGAAATGCAAAAAAGGCAGGGCCGATTCGCCGCCCACCGTAATGGTATGACTGCGGGTACCCCCGTCCTCCTTGGTAGCGCCGAGGACAACTTCGCCTACTTTACTTCTATATTTTTCTTTAAAAATGTCTACAGCCATTTAAATACTCCTTTCATTAAATGGTTCACTAAACTCTAAGTTTAAAGCCGGATGTTACTTGACTCCGCCGGTAAAATTATCTTTGGCATACTTGGTAATGCCGGAGGCTTCGCGCGGGCCAACCAGGACTTCCCAGCCCGATTCTTCTTCCAGGGTGCCTTTAAGCACGGCCACGTGACCGGGCAGGACCAGCTTTTTATGCTTGACTTTGTCTTCCAGGCCGCATTTTTTGATCGCCTCGGTGATCGTTTCGGCCGAGAACTTGTTGTCAGCATAAGCAGTCAGCACTGATACACCGCCGGTATCGACGGATAAAATCCGGCTCGGGATCCGCGAGCTTTCCACTTCCCCTTCCACGATGAAGTAGGTCAGGGAGAAGTTGGTGGTCACGTATACCGGAGCCTCATCACCGGGCTCGCCGACATCATAAAGTCCGGCTTCGACGGCAATCGGCTTCTGCGGGTCGGTGTAGAGGTTCTGACGCCAGGATAACAGTGGTAGGAGCTGCTGCTTTTCGCAGGCTTTTAAGGCTACCACATCGGCATATTTACTGACATAAACGCCGGCCTGGACGATTTCTTCCCTGGGATCGTCTTTGCTGGTGATGGCAAAAGCCGGGTAGCCGAAGGGACGAAACTTCTTGCGCACCGCCAGGCGGCGGAACTGGGTCAGGTCTGCCAGTACCTGGCTGGTTTCCCGGGCCCCGCTGTCGAGGACCAGTTCTTTGTGGCCCAGGCCGACAACTTTTTCAACCAGTTCGGCCAGGTCATTAATGTCCTTGCCTTTTACCACCATGGGACACTCTTTGCCCATGGCCAGTTCGGTCATTTTTTCAAAATTGTCGCCCGTGGCGGCGCAAACCAGGGGCTTGCGGTCAGCCACAGCCTCTAAGGCCCCTTCCATAACGGCCGGGTCCTCAGTCATCAGGATCATCGCTTTTTGCGTTTTTCCGGCGACGGTTTCAACGGCTTCCTTGAACTTGCCGGCATCACCGGAGTCGCACTTGACTGCTACCATGTCGGTGACATAGTGCATGCCGACCCGGTCAAATTCCAGGTCGTCAAACTTTTCCACTTTGGCGGCAACATCTTCGGTGTCGCTGATTATCACAGCAACTCCTGTGGGGTGGAAAAAGCGCTTGTCGTGGCGGAAAATTTCAGTTTCCTCGCCAAGCTCCACCACGTGATCTCCCGTTCCGACCTTGACCAGCTTGATTGGAGGGGCGGCAGCCGAATCCAGGGCCTCCTTGGCCTCGTCACTCACGTACGGGCAGTCTTCCAGGGAAGCCTTGCCGCTGGCAAGAGCCATGGCAAACGCCAGGCAGGTTGGTGAACCGCATTCTTTACAGTTTGTCTTTGGCAGGTGTTTATAAATTTCTAAGCCGGTTAAACCCATTAATACTCTACTCCTTTCTTATCTTCAATAAAAGCTAAGCG
>PUKV01000059.1 GCA_003550645.1 Syntrophomonadaceae bacterium
CAATATAGGTGATCAAGAGCAGGCCCAGGTAAAAGGAAGGAATTGAAGCTCCCACCAGCGCAGCCAGGCGGCCCAGGTGGTCACCAAAGGTCCCCTTCAACAGGGCCGCTGCAGTACCCAGCGGCAAAGCTAAGGCAAACATGACCACGAGCCCGCCCGCCGCCAGCTCGATCGTAGCCGGCAGGCGGCTAACTATTTCCCGGGTAACCGGTTCTCCGGAGGTAAAGGAAGTACCCAGGTTGCCCCGTACTGCTCCCTGCAGCCAGTTTAAATACCTTACCGGCAGGGGCTCCCCCAACCCCAGGGCCTCCCGGGCCCGTTCCATGTTTTCAGGCGTTATCTCTATATCACGCCGGGATAGCATGATCTCAGCAGGGTCACCGGGAGCTATATCCATCAGGATAAAAGTGATAAATGTAACCCCGAGTAGCACCGGTATTAAAGTTAAAAGCCTTTTGGCCAGGTATTTCAGCATAACCTTGCCCTGCACTCTCTTTTCAGTCTAACTCTTACTCCTGACCCTGTCGTGTGAATAATTACATGAAACGTAACACGCCAGGGCCTAAAAAAAAGACACTGCTTTCGTAACACGATTCACCATGATAATATCACGTTTTCAAAACTATTTCAAGAAATATACTTGGGCAGGCCTTTGCGGTGCGGCAGGTTCTTTTAATCATGACGGATAAAAGGTGCTCTATTTTGAACACAATCCAGCCATACCCCTGCTTCAGCAACGCTTTAGCTTTTTTACGCTTAAACTGCCTATTTAACAATATTGGCTTAAGGTATCAGTTGACCATGCTTTAAGGATAAGCTGTTTTTCCTGGTTTCAGGATGGATGCGGTGATAAGCAAAGGCGTCGGGCAGGTTTGCGCTTAACCGGTTCAAAGCACTACGGAGGTGTCGTGAAACGCAGGCTTCAGGGTCCTAAAAAAGTCATACCGGGCGACTCCACTTCCAGAAAACCAGGCCGTCCATGGTTACACCTTTACTCAAATAACCCCGTGCCGGAGCGCACAAAAAGTCTGATTCCCCGGCTTTCATAGGTTTTAGCGATATAGCTGAGCATCCGGTCGATATTGATCTCGCCTTTTTCAGCCATTTGGTTGAATTCATCTGCTGTAAACTCGAAACCTGCAGTTTTAGCAATAGCCAGACGTTCATTTTTGTCTTTAGCGGCCACGATCTTTTCAGCAAAAGCTTCATCATCATTCATTTTCTCCATAAACTGCTTTACCGCTTCTTTACTCATCTAATTCCGCCTCCTTTTGATAACCCCGGCAAACATTACACTTTTACCGGTTTTAATTATCCTCAGATAATCTCTCTAAAAATATCGACCAGTTGAGGGTCAAACTGAGTACCGGCGCAATTTCTTATTTCTGCCAGCGCCTCCCGGGTGGTTTTGGCCCGGCGGTAGGGGCGATCGTTGGTCATGGCATCAAAAGCATCAGCAATGGTTAAGATGCGGCACTCAAGCGGTATCTCGTCGCCCTGCAGCCCCAGGGGGTAACCTGTACCGTCATATTTTTCATGGTGACGCAGGATCAGGTCGGCAATCCCTTCAAGATCCGGTGAAGCGCAGGCGATGCGGTAGCCCTTTTCAGGGTGCAGACGCATAATCTCCCATTCGTCGTCAGTTAAACCGCTCGTTTTAAAAAGAATCTCATCAGGGATACCGATCTTGCCCAGGTCGTGCACCTGGGCTACCAGGTCAAGGGCGGCCAGGCGGCTGCGATCAAGCCCGGCTGCCCGACCCATTTTCTGGCATAACTCCTGTAATCTTGTAGCATGGCCACCGGTGATATAGTCGCGTTCAGCGAGGGCGGCCAAAAGGGCGCTTACTACCTGGCCACGGCTGCTGCCGCTGCGATTTTGCTTCTCAAGGCGCATTAATCGCTCCGCTTTCTTCAAGGTAACGGCAAGGTTTTCTTCTTTGTCTTTGCTGACAGCGCAGCCTAATGAAACAAGGAGCGGCAGGTCGTCGTTTCCCTGGTTGAAGTGATCAATGGCCTGGTAGATCCGCTCTACCACCTCCCGGGCGGAGTTTTCGTTCATTTGCGGCAGGATTGCTGCAAACTCATCCCCGCCGATGCGGGCTAAAACATCACCGCGGCGCAGCGCTGTTTTGAACCGGTCAGCGCATATTTGCAGGTAGCGGTCGCCTGCTTTTTGGCCCATGGTTTCGTTGATCAGCTTCAGGCCGTCGATATCAGCAGAAATAACGGCCAGGGGATGTCCGGCGCCGTTTTTAAGACGCTCCAGCTCGTTATCGAAGTAAATCCGGTTGTAAAGGCCGGTTAACTGATCGTGCAAGGTCATATAGGTAAGCTGCTCGCGGTTATACCTGTTTTCTTCGCGCACCGCAGCCTCGCGCAGTTCGCGCTCCACCGCCGGGGCCAGGCGGTTCAGGTTGTCTTTCATGATGTAGTCATGCGCACCTGCTTTCATCGCCTTGACGGCAAACTCTTCCCCAATGGTAGCCGAGACGATGATAAAAGGCAGGTCGCGGCCGCTCTGGTTGAGCACACTCAGCGCTTCAGTAGCACTAAAACTGGGCATGGCGTGATCGGATATAACCAGCTGCCAGTTTTCATCTTCCAGGGCGCTTTTTAGACCTTCTTCAGTCTCTACACAGGTGTGGATAACATCGAAGCCACCTTTTTTCAGCGCCCGCAGGATCAATAACAAATCGTCTTCAGAGTCTTCGACAATAATGGCCCGAATTAGGGACATCAGGTAGCCTCCTTTGCAGGGGCGATGTTCTAAATATTTACATATATAAACAATAAAGAGGGCGGGCCCGGGGTTTTATTCCAGCCGGGCGAACTTCTTTTTGTCAGTAAACTCTACTGGTTAGCGGCCAACTGTTGGCCGGCACGGGATAGATCGTTCAGGGCTACCTGTTCTTCGGTGGTAAGGATGCGGTTAAGATTCAAGATGATCAGCATGCGATCTTCAATCTTGCCCACCCCTGTGATCAGGTCGGTCTTGCTCCCGGCCACCTGGCTGGGTGCTTCCTGGATCTGCTTACTCATGAGGCGGATCACCTCGGTCACTGAGTCGACGGTTAAACCAACCATGCGGTCTTCAACCTCAACAATGATGATCCTGCACTTGTCTGTGCGTTCGGCTTCGGATAAGCCAAAGCGTTTGCGCAAATCAATTACCGGGATTACTTCGCCGCGCAGGTTGATAACCCCTTCAACATAATCAAGTGAACGGGGTAATGGGGTAATCCTGATCATCTTTAAAACTTCACGCACGTCGTTGATGCTGCAGGCGAACTCCTCGTTTTCCATCTTGAACACTACCAGTTGGGTTTCGCCTTCTTGCGCATGCTCTGCCATTTCAAAACCTCCCCCTTACTTGATGTTTGAGGTTGGAGGTTGAAAGCTTCTTGCTTCCGCGCTCCAGGTTAACCTCTTAATACCCGACCCCGGTGAAGAAGACGGGCTTTATATAATCTAACTATTCTAGAATTTGTTTCGTTCCTGGTTTAAGTTCTCCGCTGAAGAGCGAAGTTCCTCTGCAGTGGAGGCCATTTCTTCCATGGTCGAAGACTGCTCTTTAATTGAAGCTACCATATCTTCTGAACCGGCGCTTAACTTAATAGCTCTGAATGTATGAGCAATGGAGGTCATATTATAAAAATCTTTGTGTCCCAAAATTATTTTAGTAACGCCACCGGGGGCCGCTGCGGGTATCTTCCACCACCACTCCCGCCTCCTGCAGGATAGAGCGGATTTGATCGGCTTCAAGCCAGTTTTTTTGGCGGCGGTAGTTTTCCCTGAGATCAACCAAACCGGCTACAAGGCTTTCAAATTTTCGGGGCAGTTCAGTAAAAACCCGGCTTATGCCTGTACCGGCAAGAACGATCATCTCCCGGTAGATCTCACGCCCCTGGGAGATAAACTCGGGATTTTCCAGATCAAGCTGGGCCTGCCAGAGCAGCCTGTCTGCTTCGAGCAGCTGGGTAACCATTGCGGCCGTGTCACCATTTTCCAGGGCACTGTGAAAAACCTGCTCTATTTTATGCATCCTGATCCAGAAAGATGATTCACCTTCGCCTGAACTCTCCTTGGAAGCAGAGGGTGCAGTGGCCGGTCTGATCTTATTACCGCCGGTCTCAAATCTTTCCGTAAGCTGCTCAAAACTGATCCGTTCCCCCCTGCTAAAAACCTGCTCGGCACCGCTGCGCCGGATCGTTACGTGGCCGATACCTGTCACAGAAGCCTCGCAGCAGGAAAAATCGATTATACAGGCGGTATGTTCGTCAATACCGAGGACAGTTCTTCCCGGGGGCAGCTGTTCCTCCAGAGCTCGAAAACGCTTTTCTCCCATGTAACAGTACCTGGTATCATGGTTGCCGCCTTCGGCATTATTCCAGTGGGGGACCACCACTAACTCCAGGCCCAGATGGCCAAGGATATTCAATCCTTCCACCCAGTGCAGCCGCTCCCCCACCTTGTATATCTCGTAAACAGGCAGGGTATGGGTGCCGGCGGTAAGGGCGGCAGCACTGGCCACTACCAGGCAGCCACCCCGGGCCACCATGGCGCTTAACAAAGCCGGTACCGGCGTTTCCTTCAACTGACCAATCGCATAAGTGGGGCTGCCGGGTCCGAGTAGAACATAACCGGCATCGCCCAAAAGCCGGTAAGTCCTTTCCGCTTCTTCGGCAGGCATAGTTTCCTTTGCTTTAAATGAAGCAACCTCCATCCGGCGCAAAACCTGCTGTTCGAAAAAGTCAACCGCCCGGCGGGATAGCAGATCTACATTTTCCTGAAACCCGGCCGGGGTATCTAGAAAGAGCACCTTCTCTTCCGGCCCTAGATTTGAAAGAAGCATTTTATGGGTTTCAACCATGGTCCCGGAGAGTTCACCGGATCCTACCAGGGTAACAGTGCCTCTAACCATTTAAATCACTCTTCCCGGGCAGTCTAAAAAGCCCAGATTATTTTGGCTTCAATTACCGTTAAGCTTCATTTTAAGTAAAGCAGTTGCATTAAACCTGGACTGCAACCCTGTAAAAATCTTAGCACAATTGCCCGGCTAAAACAAACCCGGACCTGAACTGCTGAACTAATTGTGAGCTTTCTAAAGAAAAATATGAAGACCAGTCCCTTAGATCACATAGATAGATTAAGGAAAAAAAGCGCCGGCCATTTTTTTCCTGATATTTAGATGTCCACCACTTTTTTGACACGTTATTATAGATAAACCGAAGTGCTAGAAGAAAGATCATGTGGTTGAGCGTTTGCTTTTATTCGATTACTTCAACAATGGTTAGATCAAGGGCCTGGGAGAGATCGATTTCGTACGGCTGCGGCAGAGGATCAAGGCTTCTCCCGTTCTTGTAAAGCACCCTCACCACCGGGCGTAAAGTAAAACCGGGGTTGTTGGCGATCACCAGCCCGCTTTCCCCACTGCTAAGCAAAACATGGAATCCCACCGGGTAGGCAGCAATCACAGAAAGGAAGTGCTGCAATATCGTCACATCGAAAAGTTCTTCGCCCCTGGACATAAGCATTTCCACAACCTCATAAGGCGGGCAGGCTTTCCGGTAAGGCCTTTCCGAAGTCATGGCATCATATACATCTGCGATAGCGCACAGTTGAGCCAGCGGATTAATTTCCTTACCGCTCAGCCCTTTTGGGTAACCCTGCCCCTGGTAGCGTTCGTGGTGCTGCAGGACTATCGCTCCCGCCCGGGCATCAAAAACATCCGTAGTCCGGAATATCTCAAAACCCTGCAGGGGATGCCCGGTAATTAAATTAAATTCATCTTCGCTCAGCTGGCCGGGCTTGTTTAAAAGTTTTTCCGGGATGCCTGTCATGCCGAGATCATGAAACAGGGAACCGGCGGCTACCCACCTCAACTCCTTGTTCTTGTATTTCATCTTTTTCGCTACCAGGGTCGCCAATACCGCACAGTTGACACTGTGGGCAAAAAGATAATCATCCTTGGACCTGATATCCTCAAGCTGCACGACGGCTTCCCTGCTGTCGAGAAGCTCATCAATAATCCTATTGACCGTATCCAGGATAACCCTGTCCTGGACATTAATACTTTTTTTTACTTTATTCTGTGAATCTCCTGTTTGAAGTCCTTTTGTAATATCCCTGACCATGAAACGGGCTTGATGGCGGGTTTTTTCACTAATAGGATCATCTATTGTGACATCAGCAATCCGCTCGTCCTGGATATAAATGTATTCAATACCTGCCTGCTCCAGGTAGTTCAAGTACCGGGGTTTCATTTCGACACCAGCCCTGAGAAGAATCTGACCCGTATTGCTAAAAATATCTTTACCTAAAAGCATTCCCGGCTCAAGCTGTCCCAATGAAATCTTACGCATCTGCTCGCCTTCTTTCCTGGTGTCAATTGACAGGTCCACTAAAAAACCTCACCTGCAAAGTTAAGCGGGGGAGGTTAAGGTTAACCTACCTCTATCCGGCAGCTGGCTGGCATCAACCTAAACTGGTTCAGCCCCTCTAGCTTTGCGTCACCGTCTTTCAACGGCTTTGCCCTGACAGCTTTTACTTTTTTTATATTCAACCAAAGACCGGGAATAATGTCAAGCATAGGACAGCGTAAAATATAAAGTGGCCCGTTGCCAGGCCCGCCTTCACCCCAGATTTCTCCACCAGGGCGGGCTATGATCCGCTTCACTATACTTAAACCGATCCCCGTGCTGCTGTAACTATTGCCGGGATGCAAGCACTGGCCGGGTTAGCATCTAAAAAGATATAACCAGCCTGTTAGCTCTGATCACCGGTTGTGACACTCCACGGGGCAAGCCCCGTGGCTTCTGCTTAGTTTTCTAAGCATTCTTTTTCTTGCTTCAAAGACAGTTCCAACGAACCATCTCCACAAGCTTGAAATCCGCTGTGCCCCAGC
>PUKV01000139.1 GCA_003550645.1 Syntrophomonadaceae bacterium
AAGCGTTAGATGAGGGTAAGCCAGTAGTGATTGAATTTTATGCCCGCTGGTGAAGCGCCTGCGTAATGATGGAGCCCGTGATTATGGCTCTAAAAGATCACTATGCAGGTCAGGTGGAATTAATTGTTGCCGATCTCGACAACCCCGATACCGACCGGTTGATTGAAGCAGGGGGTTTTCAGGTCCTTTACATACCGATGTTTATTTTTATCGACAGTGATGGCCAGGTGGTTTCAGAAGAAGCAGGCCTGTTTGATTTTGAAGATATGCAGGCCCGGGTAGATCCTCTCATTGATGAAGCCGCAGGTACTGGCTTGACCGGCCTCGATTACTTCTTCTCCGAGCAACTCCCCGGGACGGTGGAGCAGAGATCGTTATTGGCCCTGGGGCTGGTTTTTCTCGGGGGCTTGATCACCAGCATCAGCCCCTGCATTCTTTCCATGGTGCCCTTGCTGGTCAGTTATATCGGGGGTTACGGGGAAGGTCCTCGCTCAAGAGGGTTTTTCCTTTCGCTGTCCTTTGTGACCGGCCTGGCTGTTACCTTTGCTATACTCGGTTTTGCGGCGGCTGCTTTTGGCCGGGTATTTGGGGAGATCGGGGAAGTCTGGTATTACATCCTGGCCGGCGTGGCTATTATCATGGGGCTGCAGCTTTTGGGTGTATTAACTTTTAATTTGCCGGGTTTAAAGAACATGCCGGTGAAAAAAGTAGGGCCCGGGGGGTCCCTGATCATGGGTATGCTTTTTGGCCTGGTTGCATCTCCATGTGCTACTCCTGTGCTTGCAGTAATTGTAACTTATGCCGCCGTCCAGGCCGAACCCTTTTACGGCAGCAGTTTGCTGTTTATCTATGGGCTTGGCCACGGTATTCCACTGCTCGCTGCCGGTACTTTTACCGGCCTGGCCCGGAACCTGCCCAGGATCAATAAGTATACCCAGTATTTAAGCTATTTCAGTGGCCTGATCCTGGTTATCCTGGGGCTGGTTCTACTGGCCTGGGTCAACTGGTTCCAGGCGCCGGTGTAAAATGCTGGCTGGAGTATAATTTTTGGCTCTAACTTCTGAAGTTTGGCAAACCCGGCAGAAACTATTATGAATGTAACTGGAAAATATTTTATGCATTGGTTTTGGATGCAGTTATTTTTGAAGCCTGCCTGATAATAATTGCAGGCAGGCAAGTTCTTTTTTTCTATCTGCAAACCAACATTAATTTCAACAACTTTCAGCTGAGTCTACTATGTCTTAAAACCGTGAATATGGTATTATAATGCAAACACATTGTTGGCAATACATTTAAAATGGCTAATAACAGGAAAGAAGGTTAATTGGATGGAAGATAACTCAGGTATAGCCAGCTAAGCTGCAGGTGACAGTTTCACCGTCTCTCCTTCAGCCTTGAAGCTGTGCTTTAAGGTAAGTTCGAAAAGTCCCCATGGTGCCGCTTATCATTCAGTTAGGCAATACTCTGAGGGGTTAAGATGAATGAAGCTAAACCTTAGACAGAGAAATTTAATCCAGTTTTGAGAGGAGTTGATTGCCGCTTATGGAAGTAAATATCCTTATTGGGGGTGCAGCCGGGCAGGGCATGGAAACAATTATGAACCTGCTTGGAAAGGCCCTGGTCAGGGAAGGCTTCGGATTAATTTATACCAAGGACTACATGTCCCGGGTCCGCGGCGGACACAATTTTTCCAGGCTGCGCATTGCCCCGGGCAGCCCCTGGACTACGGTTGAATCAGCCGATGTCCTGGTAGCGCTTAATGAAGAAACCTATCATTTCCATCAAGGTAACCTGAGCCCTTCGGGCCGGGTAATCTATGATCCGGAACTGTTCAACCTTCCAGAAGGAGAAAACAGGGCTGTTCCCGTGGAAATGAAGAAACTGGCCGAGGAAGCCGGCGGCAAAGTGATGGCCAACACGGTGGCTGTAGGAGCGCTGTTAGTCTTATTAGGCCTTGAAACTCAGGCCGTGGAAGAACTGCTTAAAGACACTTTTGCCGGCAAGGACGGAGTGGCAGAAAAAAACATTAAAGCTTTGAAAAAAGGCTACGATACAGCAGCCCGGTCCTGCAGCGCCTGTTTTGACCTGCCGCCCAAAAACGAGGGAAGTAAAAGCCTGTTTATAGACGGTAACCAGGTCCTGGGCATGGGCGCCCTGGCCAGCGGGTGCCGTTTTTTATCGGCTTACCCGATGACCCCTTCAACGGGGATCATGAATTACCTGGCCGGTAAAAGCCCTGAATACCCCGTAGTGGTTGAACAGGCCGAAGACGAAATAGCAGCCATCAACATGGCTCTCGGTGCCTCATATACCGGGGTCAGGGCCATGACCTGCACCTCGGGAGGAGGATTTTCCCTGATGGTGGAAGGGGTATCTTTAGCGGGAATGACCGAAACCCCGCTTGTTATAGTGGTAGCCATGCGCCCGGGACCTGCTACCGGCCTGCCTACGCGAACGGAACAGGCCGACCTTGAATTTGTCCTGCACAGCGGGCACGGGGAATTTCCCCGGGCAGTTTTGAGCGCCACCTCGCACGAGGATGCTTTTTACCGCCTCAATAAGGCCTTTGAGCTGGCCGACCGTTACCAGACCCCGGTCTTTTTCCTTTCCGACCAGAACTTTGCCGATACGCACCGCTCCGTTGAGCCCTACGATTTCAGCCGACTGGCTTATAACCGGCACCTGGCTGAAGCAGGCGGTTTTGAAAAGCCTTACAAGCGCTACCGGATCACTGAAAGCGGAATTTCGCCGCGCGCCCTGCCCGGGCAGTTCGAAAATGAAGTGGTCCTGGTCGACAGCGATGAACATGATGAAAACGGCAATATCATTGAAGATGCTTCCACCAGGCGGGCCATGGTTGAAAAAAGGATGCGTAAACAAAAAGCCCTGGCTGAAGAAATGGACGAACCCGATCTTTACGGGGATCCCCACCCGGAAGTGCTTTTAATTGGCTGGGGTTCCACCTACGGGGTGATCCGGGAAGCTGTTGATGCCCTGGCTGCGCTGGGAACAAAGGCGGCCATGCTGCACTTCAGCGACCTGTGGCCATTGCCTCAAAAAAGGCTTTCCGGCCTGCTTGCCGAAGTGGAAAAGAGCTACTGCATCGAGAATAATGCAAGAGGGCAGCTCTCAGCCCTGATCCGCAGGGAAACAGGCCTGTCCATTGGCGATTCTATTTTGAGATATGATGGGCGGCCCTTCCTG
This sequence comes from Syntrophomonadaceae bacterium, assembly GCA_003550645.1. Taxonomy (GTDB): domain Bacteria; phylum Bacillota; class Dethiobacteria; order DTU022; family DTU022; genus B1SED10-74M. Next base: position 3,205 of record PUKV01000139.1, read on the forward strand.
CCCCGCGAGATTGTTGAGGAGGTGCAAAATGACCTGTAAAGCTGATAATTATATCATTGGTGAAACAGCCTGGTGTCCTGGCTGCGGTAACTTTGCCATCCGCGAAGCCCTGGCCGGGGCTTTAGCAGATCTTTGCCTGGATTCACACCAGGTGCTGCTGGTATCAGGCATCGGCCAGGCGGCAAAAATTCCCCACTACATTCGGGTCAACGGTTTTAACGGCCTGCATGGCAGGGCCCTGCCTCCAGCTGTTGGGGCCCGCGTGGCCAATAAAAATTTGAAAGTGATCGTTGAATCAGGAGACGGCGACAGTTACGGCGAAGGGGGCAACCATTTTATTCACAATATCCGGCGCAACCCCGATATTGCCCACTTTGTTCATGATAACCAGGTTTACGGCCTGACCAAGGGGCAGGCCAGCCCCACCAGTGAGCCGGGAATGAAGACCGGGGTCCAGGTTGAAGGCGTCACTGTGCCGCCCCTGAACCCCCTGGCGCTGGCCCTGGTCATGGGCGCCGGCTTTATAGCCCGCTGTTTCAGCGGCGAAAAGGAGCATTTAAAAGAAACAATGAAGGCCGCCATTAATTTCAGCGGCTATGCCTTGATTGATATTCTCCAACCCTGCGTGTCGTTTAACAAAGTTAACACCCACGGGTGGTATAAAAACAGGGTGTTCTTCCCGGAAATTGAAGATCCCGGGGATTGGTCCGCGGCCATGGAGCTTTCCCGCCAGTGGGGTGAGCAGATCCCGCTTGGCATATTCTATAACAAGCCGCATCAGACTTTTGAAGAAAGCCGGGCGGCGCTTGTGGGAGAACCTTTGAGCTTCAGGTCTTTTAACCCGGAAGCTTGTTCTTCACTACAGGAAGAATTTCTATAAATAGGGGTGTGTGATCGTGTCTGAAGAAGAATACCGGTGCTCCAAGTGCGGCAAGCTGGTTAGCGGTAAAGAAGTTGTCCACCATCCAATCCGGGGCGGTTACAAGAGGGAGCATTTTCCGCTGTTTCATTTTGAAAAAATGCCCTTATGTCCCGATTGCCTGGAACGCCAGAAAAAAATCGACATCTTTGAAAAAGTTCTTGCCATGATTGGCCTGGCTATAGTATTTTATTTTATGGCCGTAGGCTTTATAATCCTTTTTGGCACCGGATCCGGCATTGGATAACAAGCAGGGAGGTAGCAATGTTTTTCTGGACTTTTGGTAATAAAACAGTAAAAGAACTGCGTAAGAAACAGGGTTTGACTGCACGTGAACTGGCCATGATCATCAATGTTAACAGCCCGGTGATAAAAAAAGTGGATGATTTTAAAATAAAAAATGTTCCCGAGCCTCTAAAAAGCAGGATTGAGCCTGTTTTGAAGGGTAAGAAGCAGTAATTGAGCGGTTGCTATTAATGAACCGCCCGGCAGGAATAAAGAGAGAAATATAGAAGTTGTAATTGTGTAAATATAAAGAAAGAGGTGTCGGGATGGCCTATGAAACGATCATCGTAGAAAAAAGAGAGCATGTGGCACGGATCACTTTTAACCGTCCACAGCGATTGAACGCAATCAACAGCACCCTCGGCCTGGAAATGAAAGATGCCCTGGAAGACATAGGGCAGGATGATGAAATCAGGGTGCTGATCATTACCGGCAATCCCAGGATCAGGGAAAAAGAAGGTCGCCAGGAAATTACCCACTGTTTTTCAGCTGGCTGGGACCTGTCCGAAACGTCCCAGGTTGAACCGATTGTGGAAATGGTTGCCGCATATGAAAAGCCTGTCATTGCCATGATTAACGGCTATGCCCTGGGAGGGGGTTGTGAACTGTCCCTGGCCTGCGATTTTATTTTTGCCTCGGAAAACTCCGAAATAGGACTGCCTGAGATTAACCGCGGCCTGCTGCCGGGTTGGGGTGGGACCCAGCGGTTGCCCCGCCGGGTTGGCGTTTCTAAAGCCAAGTGGATGATTTTGACCGGGGAAGCGGTAAGCGGTCCTGAAGCAAAAAGAATGGGCCTGGCTGATGAAGTGGTTCCCAGGGAAAGTTTGGACCATACTGTTACCGAATTTGCAGAAAAACTTGCCGGCAAACCCCCGGTTGGTTTAAAAAAGATCAAGGAAGCAATCAACAAGGGCATTGATACGGACCTGGATACCGGTCTTGAAATTGAGCAGCAGGCCCTCGGTCACCTGCTGCAGACCGAGGACTTCAGGGAAGGCATCGCTGCTTTTATTGAGAAAAGAGAACCTCACTGGAAGGGCCGTTAAGGGTGTGATGAGCTGGTTAGCCGAACCTGGCCTAGAACCTGTCAAATCTGAAATAAAAACTCGAAATGCCACCGCTCAACTCTTAATCTTTCGCTGTAGTATTAGTTTTTAACAGGCTGATAGTGGTGGCTGAAAGAAAGCGAGTTGTCTTAACCGCCGGTTCAAGGAAGTGTTGTTAAATTCATGCGGAGGGGGAGGTTTGATTGTTTGAATGGAAGTGCCCGCATTGCCATCGCAAGTTTTACAGTTCCTGTCCGGAAAGGGAAAAAGACATCATAGAATGCTGTTATTGCAACCAGGAGCTTGAAAATCCCTATGCCGACAAAGATAAGAACAATAGTGCTTTATAACCAAAAAAAAACACATCGACCTGGGAACCATTCTTGTTTACCGGGAGTCTTATTAACGAACACAATTTATTTATCTACCCGGCTGGCCTGGAAGGCTTTTTAAAGCCGTCCCAAAATATGGTCGGGTTATGGATAGTGACAGCTATGTTATAATTGTAATAAGATTTATACATCAAACCTCTTTTTGCAGTGTTTCAGTAGAGTTTTAAACTGCTGCTGTGATTAAAAGCATGCAAATTGGGGTTGTTTTTTAGAACATTCCGGGCTTTTTTAGGGAGGAATCACAGCTAGTGGCTGAAAAGAAAGTTCCCATGGACTCGAAATCAAAAAATTCGGCCTCAAAGACGAACCACCGGGGTTTCCGGCTTGGGAGTATTCTGAAGGTAATTTTTGCTCTGCTGATTATTTTTTTCCTCATTGGAGGAGGAGCAACTGCGGCAGTGGTGATCCACTATGTCAATGATACGCCGCCATTTGATCCTTCCCGCCTGGCTACAGTGGAGACCTCTTACATTTATGACAGTGAAGGCAATGAAGTAGCCGTTCTTCACGAAGAGCAAAACCGCATTGTTGTAAGCCTCGAAGATGTGCCCGAGCATGTCCGGAAGGCTTTTATCGCCATCGAGGATGAGCGGTTTTTCGAACATTTTGGTTTCGATGTTACTGGCAGTGTGAGGGCGGCGTATGCTAATTTTCAGGCCGGTGAGATTATCCAGGGTGGCAGTACCATTACCCAGCAGCTGGCACAAAACGCCTTTTTGACCACGGAAAAAACATACCGGCGTAAGATCCAGGAAGTATGGCTGGCCCTTCAGCTGGAGCGTAATTACAGCAAAGAAGAAATCCTGGAACTTTACGTGAACCGGATCTATTTTGGGAACAGCGCTTACGGTGTTGAAGCGGCCGCCCAGACCTATTTTAATAAAAGTATCGATGAAATAAGCGTTGCTGAAGCAGCCATGCTGGCAGGCACTGTGCGTTCACCAAATAACTATAACCCGTTCGACGATGAAGAAAAAGCCGTGGAACGGATGCAAACTGTGCTTATGAGCATGGAGCGGCTGAACTATATTACAGAAGCCCAGCGCCGGGAAGCA